>NZ_QGGI01000001.1:54860-294268 GCF_003148465.1 Oceanotoga teriensis | reverse complement strand
CCTTCTAATTGTCCTCTTCATAGGTCTAACTGTTATCGTTATTTTGATTTTTCTAAGGATAATTTTAGAATGTTTTTGGATAGAAATTCTTCAAAGTTTAAAAATACTTACAAAAAACGTACTCTTATTGAATCTATTTTCTCTTCTTTATCTCGTTTATCTAATTCTACTTCTCTTAGATTCATTAATTCTGTTAATTTGGATTGTAATTTGGCTAACTTGTTTCTTATATCTTCTGCCTTACTTGCTCATTCTATTGGTAGAGATGATTTGTTAGCTTCTCCTAAATCTTTAAAATATTCTTTTTGATTTTTTATCTTATCTTCTATATTTTTTATTAAAAGCTTTTTCTAAGCTTTTTCTTTTGCTATCTTTTTTTCTTTCTTCCCTTCTCTTTTTTCTCTTTTTTATCGCTTTTTATTCCTTTTTTTACTTGTTTTTATTTTTGTTGCTTTTCATTTACTTGTTTTTTATTTCATATCCCTTTTTTATTGCTCTATTTTTCAAGTCACTATACTTTATTATACTATAAAAATATTTAAAATATAAAATTTGACACTTGCAAATTTTATAGTATAATATTAACAGTTGCTGATGTATAAAATGCCGATGTAGCTCAGCTGGTAGAGCGGCTCATTCGTAATGAGTAGGTCGGGGGTTCAAATCCCTTCATCGGCTCCAAAGACGCCCGCAAGGGCGTTTTTCTCTGTGAGGTGTTAATATGTACTTAAATTCATTCGAAAAAAAAATCTTTAATTTCATAAAAACGTATAAAATTTTTAAAAAATGTGATAAAATATTAATAGCAGTTTCGGGTGGTAAAGATTCAATGACACTGCTAAATGTATTGTATAAAATATCAAAAATAAACGATTATAAATTAGGCGTTGCACACTTTAATCACAAAATAAGAAAAGAATCTGAACATGAAGAAAAATTTGTTGAAGAATATGTAAATAAATTTGGATTAGAATATCATTATGAAAATTTTGATATTATAAGATACTCAGAAGATAGTAAAATATCTATTGAACAAGCGGCGAGAGAAAAAAGATACGAATTTTTATTTAATATACAAAAAGAATTCAAATATGACAAAATTGCTACGGCACATCATCTGAATGATGTTACAGAAACATTAATATATAGATTATTGAGGGGTACTGGTATATATGGTTTATCAGGTTTAATGCCCGTTAATGAAAAATTAACCAGACCTATGTTAACTGTAACTTTGAAAGATGTAGAGGATTATGTTACAATTAATAAGGTTGAACATGTTGTTGACTCAAGTAATTTTTCTCTTGAATATACGAGAAATAAAATAAGACACAAAATAATTCCAGAATTTGATGGAATATTCGATAATTATGAAAATAATATTTTAACTCTTCAAAAAATTTTATGGGAATATAGAAATACTGTAGAAAAAGAATTTAAAAAAAGAGTTAAATATGAAAAAAACGAATATATTTATGAAATAAAAGGTGATATATTTGATTCTGAAATACTTAGATTAATATTTATGAAAAATAAAAATTATCCACCTAATTATGAAGAAACTAAAAAAATTATAAACATGGGAAGTAAAAAACAAAGAAAAATATATAATTTTTTAATATTTAAAAATAAAAGACATCTCCATATTTCCCAACTAAAATAGGAGGGATATTATGCATGAAGTACTTGAAAATATTAAAGATGAATTTATGAAAGAGCATAATTTTGAATTTCAACTAAATAGTGAATTGTACTATTGGACTGAAACTAATTTGAACTTGAAATATCAAGTTTTGAGCACTTCATCTTTGATAGAATATGTGCATAAATGTGGATTTGAAATTATAAAACCTTATTTAACTGAAAAAATGGTATGTGTTGTGTCAAAAACTAATTTTGAACATATATCTATTACACCACAAGGTTTTAAAGTGTATGTTAAATTAAAAGTTTCAAAAATAATTGGAAATACCATACTTTTTGAAGGTGAAGCATTCGATGAAATAAATAAAATAGCACAATTCTCTTTTGAAAGAAAAGTTATAAGCAAAAAAACGCTTGAAAGAAAATCACTGGAAAAGCTAAATAAATTAAACTAAAGTAAACCCAGAAAGGGGGAATTATACATGGCAAAAAAAACTATTATGATAGTTGAAGATGACCCAGCTATTTCCGAAATGTTATCAATAAATCTTTCTAAGGAAGGTTATGATGTATTATCAGCAGGTTCAGCAGATGAAGCATTGAAAATTGTTGAAGAAAAAGATGTAGATTTCTTTATAGTGGATATAATGCTTCCAGGATCAATGGATGGATTTGATTTAATAAGAATTCTCAAAAGTTCAGAGGCACATAAAGCTACACCAGTACTAATTCTTTCAGCAAAAGATGATGCAGCAGATAAAGTTGCAGGTTTAGAACTTGGTAGTGATGATTATGTAACAAAACCATTCAATGTAAGAGAATTGTTGGCTAGAATAAAATCAATATTTAGAAGACAGACAACAGCTTCACAAATGAAAGAAGAAGGACCTAAAAAAATAACTGCTAAAGATTTGATAATCAATACAGAAAGATTAGAAGTATGGGTTAGAGGTGAATTAGTAAGTTTGACTCCATTAGAATTCGATCTTTTAGTGTTCTTAGCTAAAAACGAAGGAAAAGTATTCAATAGAGATGTATTATTGGATAAACTTTGGGGATATGACTATTATGGAGACACAAGAACTGTTGATGTTCACATAAGAAGACTTAGAACAAAAATAGAAGAAGATCCTTCAAATCCAAAATACATAATTACTGTACGCGGAAAAGGATACAAATTTAGAGATCCTGGAAAGGATAAAAATGATTAATTAAATACAAAAGCGACAGAGGATTTCTTCTGTCGCTTTTTTTAAATAATAGAAGAGGTGGAAAATAAA
Organism: Oceanotoga teriensis; assembly: GCF_003148465.1. NCBI lineage: Bacteria > Thermotogati > Thermotogota > Thermotogae > Petrotogales > Petrotogaceae > Oceanotoga > Oceanotoga teriensis. Next base: position 291,344 of record NZ_QGGI01000001.1, on the reverse strand, counting down.
ATGATATATTTTTATACTCTAACAATAACTATTTTCATAATAATAACCTCATTATACATATATTCTTTTATAAAAAATAAAAAAAATGAAAAAAAATATAAAAGATTAAAAAATGAAATTTCAAGGATTTTCAATATAAATTTAAATAATCCATCGGATGATTTTGTAATTCATCAGATAGAAACCAATTTAAAAAGTATTAAAAATAAATTTGAATCAGAAAAAAATAGAAGAAGAAATATGTATTCGATATTGGATACTTTAAATGAAGGAGTTATGTTAACCTCTCTATATCAAGGAGATATAATAAAAGTAGACTTTGCAAATAAATCATCAAAAGAAATTTTTACACTTGAAGACTATATAGGAAGATCTCTTGCTGAAATAGTTGATAGTCACAATCTCATAGATTTAATACTTAAAAGTTTTAAAAGAAAAATTAATGTTGAAGAAGAGATATTATTTTATTCTCCTGAAAAAAGATATTATAATTGTAAAATAAAGACTACAGAAATAGATGAAAAATATAGAATAGTTATTTTAACTGATGTAACTAAAGAAAAGAGTTTAGAATCATTGAGAAAAGAGTTTTTAACTATAATGTCTCATGAATTAAGAACGCCACTGGCAGTTATGAATGGTTATCTTGAAACAATACTTATGAATGATAATCTTGAAAAAGATGTAGAAAAAATGATAAAAATAATCGAAGATGAAACTGCAAGATTAACGAGACTTGTGAATGATTTATTAGACATGGGAAGACTTCAAAAAAATATTTCTGATGAAAAAGAATTTAAAATAATAAATCTTTCAGAAGTCACAGGAAAAGCTTATAAATTCTTTAAAATGCTTGCAGATGAAATGGAAATAAATCTAGAAGCTGAAATAGAACCCGATTTGTTTATTATGGGGAATGATGATAGAATATTACAGGTAATATATAATTTGATTGATAATGCTTTTAAATTTACTTCGGCAAGAGAAGAAGATAAGAGCATTTGGATTAAGCTTTATAAAGATGCATATGAAAATAAAAATGAAATTGTATTAGAAGTTGAAGATAATGGGATAGGAATACCTTCTAAAGAAATTCAAAAAATATTTGATATGTTTTATAGAGTTGATAAATCAAGAACTAGACAGATAAGCGGTTTTGGACTTGGTTTATATATAGTAAAACTTATATTAGATAATCATGATGCCAGAATTTTTCTTGAAAGTGAAGAGAATAATGGAACTCTTTTTAGAATAAATTTTAAAGGAGGGCAATTTAATGAGACCTTATGATATTATAGTTAAAAAAAGAGATGGTGGAATAAATACAAAAGAAGAAATTAAATATATGATAGAAAAATATGTTGAAGGTAAAATACCAGATTATCAAATTGCAAGTTGGTTAATGGCTATATATTTTAAACATATGACATCTGAAGAAAGATATAACTTAACTATGACAATGCTTGAAAGTGGAGATAAAGTTGATTTATCTGCAATAGAAGGTAAGAAAATTGATAAACATTCTACTGGAGGTGTGGGAGATAAAACCACTATATCTTTAGCACCTATGGTTGCTTCTATAGGATTAAAAGTGTCAAAGTTATCAGGAAGAGGGTTAGGCCATACTGGTGGAACAGTTGATAAACTTGAAGCTATTCCTGGTTTTAAAACTGCATTGAGTGAAGAAGAATTTTTTAAAATAGCAAATGAAAAGGGAGTAGTAGTTGCTGGACAAACTGCAAATATAGCTCCGGCTGACAAAAAAATATATGCTTTAAGAGATACAACTGCTACAGTAAATGAAATTTCTCTGATATCAGCGAGTATAATGAGTAAAAAATTAGGCATTATGTCAGATGGAATAGTTTTAGATGTGAAAACAGGTTCTGGAGCTTTTATGAAAAGTATAGAAGAATCTGTTGAACTTGCAAAAGCTATGGTTGATATAGCTAAGAAGAATGGTAAAAAAGTTACTGCTTTGGTTACTAATATGGATCAACCTCTTGGATATACAGTTGGAAATTCTTTGGAAGTTTTAGAAGCAATACAAACTGTTAAAGGTGAAATAAAAAATGATTTTACAGAATTATGTTTAGAATTATCAGCTCATATGGTAGATCTTTCTGGAATTATGTCATATGAAAAGGCAAAAGAAGAAATACAGAAAAATATATATAATGGTAAGGTTAAAGAAATAATGAAAGAATGGATAAAATCACAAGGAGGAAATCCCGAAGTAGTTGAAAATCCAGAAAAGATATTAAATATTTCAAATTTAACCTATGATTTTATAAGTGATAAAAATGGATATATAACCCATATAGATGCTGAAAGTGTTGGTATATCTTCTATGCTATTAGGTGCAGGAAGAGCAAGCAAGGAAGATATAATAGACACATCAGTTGGAATAAAAATATTTAAAAAATTGGGTGATGAAGTAAAAGTAGGAGAAAAAATAGCCACTCTTTATTATTCAGAAGAAAAAGGATATGAAGAAGCACTCAAAAAATTAAAGGAATCATATATTATAAAAGATGAAAAACCTCATGAAAATAAAACCAAGTTAATATATGAAATAGTTAAATAATCAGGGGGTATAGATTTTGAACTTTATTAAAAAAATTATAGTGTTTTTTTTAATAATAATCTCAATAAATGTATATTCCGAGAAGGCGGTTTTACTTAGCAGTGTAAAACCGCCAACCTATATAAATGCAATTAAAAATCTCGGAGAATACTTTATAGATATAAAAGGTTTAAATGATATGGATATTATAGTTCATGAATATTCAAAAGGCTTTTATATTATACACAATAGAAAAACACTTGAGATAAACAAAGAAGATTATTATTCAAGACTTGATTTACTCGAAAAATTTGACAATAGTGTATTAAAGATAGAAAACAAATACTATTTAAGATATGATGTCCTTGCCAAAATACTATCAAAAAAAACTTATCAAGATTTAGATAGAATATACTTTTATGATTATCTTCCAAAAATACTCAGTTTTAAATCAAATATAAATGAATGGGAAATAATTTTTGATACTTTTATAGATCAAAAAAGTGTAGAGATAACAAAATTAGATGAAGAATATTTAATAACTCTAAAACCTATATCCAATTATTCATATATACCGCATAATATAAATTATACTTATAATGCAGGTACTCTGTATATAAGATTTAAAACTGACTTAAATTTAAATTATGAGATTAGAGAAAAAACATTAAAAATAAATTTAAAGAAAAATGAACCAATAGACCTTATAAAGTATAAAAAAGAAGCTGTTGAAATAAATGATGAAAAAATAACGGTTTACAGTGCAAAATTCGATCCTAAAAAATTAAAAATTAAAAATGATTTAAATAATCTTGGAAAATATGTTTCAGCTCAAGAATATTTTAGCGATTCTGAAGCTTTACTATCAATAAATACTGCATATTTTAACCCAACAAATCTTGAACCTGTTGGGGCAATAATTGAAGACGGGGAAGTTCTTCATCTATCTGCTTATTCAAGACCTGTATTTTATATAACAGAATCAGGTAATATGAATATAGATTATATTAATATGGAATATAGAATAAGTATAAATGATGCTTTATTTTGGATAAAATCTGTTAATTCAAATTGGAAAGCAGAAGTAAAAGTTTATACATCTGATTATCATGGGGAAATCATTGAAAATGAAGAAGAATATTTATTTTTTGTTATAGAAAATAATAAAGTAAAACTGATGGGAAAAAAGAATCCAAAAGAAAAAGAAAAATTATTATTAATAAATAAAAAATATGAAAAATATTTAAAAGATATAAAAATAGGGTCTGAGATTTCTATGGAACTTCATACTAATATAGATGAAAATATTAAAACATTGATAGAAGGAGGACCTATTTTAATAAATGAAGATTATTCTAAAGAAAAGCTAATAGAAGAAAGAAGAAGCTATTCTAGCGGAATTATTTCTGGAAAAAGTCCGAGAACTGTACTTGCAATTGACAAAGAAAATATGGTAACATTATTAGTGATAGAAGGTTACGAAGATAAAAATAAAGGGTTAAATTATGATGGGTTGAAAATTTTATTAAATAAAATTGGGGAATATAAAAAAGCTATCATGTTTGACGGGGGTGGCTCCTCTCTGATGTACTATAAAAATTCTATAGTAAACTATGGAAGTGAAAGATTGAGAGATTATATACCAGTCTTTCTAAGTGTTTATACTAAAGAATAAAAATAAAAAGTTGGAGGTGGGGAACTTATGGGGAATCTATCTTCTTCCCAGAAAAGAATAATAGGGGTATTTGGACATCATCTTTGTGGTAAAACTACTATAATGGACGCACTTTTAAAAGAATATTATGGTGTTGATAGAATTGGACAAAGATATTTAGACAAAGATGAAATTGAAAAACAGAAAAAATCTACATTTACAAATCATATTATAACTATAAATTATCAAGATATAAGAACTTTTTTTATAGACACACCAGGATCGGCAGATTTTTTAGGGGATATAAATACAGCAATAAATGCAGTAGATAATGTATTACTTGTAATTAATGCGGCATCAGGAATAGAAGTTACTACAGAAAGAGTTTATAAAGTAGCAAAAGAGATGAACAAACCTGTTATTTTCTTTGTTAATGGACTAGACAAAGAAGGAGTAAAATATGGAAAAGTTATAGAAGAATTGAAAGAAAAATTTGAAGATGGAGCAAAATTAGTACCTTTTCAAATTCCAATAGGCGAAGGAGAAAATTTCAAAGGACTTGTAAATTTATTAACAAAGAAATCTTATATATATGAAAAAGATTTTTCTGGAAAAGCAAAAGAAATAGATGGAATAGAAGAAGAAGCAAAAGAATATTTTGAAAAATATCATTCAGAATTGATAGAAGATATAGTTGAAACAAATGAAAGTCTTATGGAAAAATATTTTGAAGGTGGAGAAGAATCTATAAGTGCGGAAGAACTTCTTCAATCTCTACATAATTCATTAGAAAGTGACCAAATAATACCTGTATTAGGTGGTTCTGCATTACAGAATATAGGTGTAGATAGAATATTAAATGCTGTAAAAAAATTCGGTATGGCTTCTAATGAAAGGACTTTTGAATTTGAAGATGGAGAAACAATAAAACCTGTTGAAGATGCTGAAATGATAGGAATGGTAATAAAAAATGATGTAGATCCTTTTGTAGGAAGAATATCATATATAAGAATATTGAGTGGAAAGATGAAATCAGTTTCAAATTTATATGTTGTAGATGAAGAAAAAATAGAAAAAACAGCACATATATATTTACCAGGATTAGAAAAAAATGAAGAAATTGAAGAAGCATCTGCAGGAGATATAATATTAATTCCTAAATTAAAAAGCTGTAAAATAGGTTATACATTGAGAGAAAAAAATGAAGATAAAAAAGTTATGATACCAGAATATCCAGAACCAATGATAAGTAAGTCTATAAATCCAAAATCAAAAAATGAAATAGATAAAATAACCTCATCACTTCAAAAACTTTCGGAATCTGATAAAACATTTACTTGGGAATATGATGCAGAAACTGGAGAAACCATAGTAAATGGAATAGGTGAAGTGCATCTTGAAGTTATGTTAGAAAAATTAAAAAAGAATTTTGGCGTTGATTTTGAAGTTGGCAAACCCAAAATAGCTTATAGAGAAACGATAAAAAAACCTATGAAAGCTGAATATAAACATAAAAAACAGACTGGTGGTCATGGGCAATATGGACATGTTAAACTTGAAATAGAACCTTTAGAAAGAGGTACAGGGTATGAATTTGTAGACAAAATAGTCGGTGGAGTTATTCCAAAAAACTTCATACCATCTGTAGATAAAGGAATAAAAGAAGCCTTAAAAAATGGAGTTTTAGCAGGTTTCCCAGTTGTTGATGTTAAAGTTACATTATATGATGGTTCCTATCATGCTGTTGACTCATCTGATATAGCCTTTCAAATAGCAGCTAGAAGTGCTTTTAAGGAAGCAGTTAAGAATGCATCACCAGTATTACTCGAACCTATAATGTCTGTTGAAGTTTTTGTACCTAACGAGTATACAGGAGATGTAATGGGAGAGGTTACTGCTAAAAGAGGAAGGCCGATGGGTATGGAAGCTGTAGGTAAAGGAACTGATAAAATAAATGCTGAAATACCATTAGCTGAAATGATGGATTTTTCACCACGATTAAACTCTTTAAGTTCAGGAAAAGGGTATTTTAATATGAAATTCTCTCACTATATGGAAATTAGTCCTGATATACAGAATAAAATAGTTGAAGAATTCAAAGTTGAAGAATAAATTAAAAAAAAATTAAAGGGAGGGCCTATATAAAACCCTCCCTTTTTTGATATAATTACTTTGGAGGTGAAAAAATGTCTATTTCTACAAAAAAAGGAGATAAAGGTCAAACAAGCCTTTGGAGTGGAGAAAGAGTTTGGAAAGATGATATAAGAGTAGAGTCTTATGGAACTATAGACGAACTGAATTCTCATATTGGAGAATCAAAACATTATGTCAAATCACATGAAATAAAAGAAATACTTATAGATATACAAAACGATTTGTTTCGGGTTGCTGGACAATTGGCATCCAAAGATAAACTTTATGTAAAACCAATAGAAGAAAGTGATGTTGAAAAAATAACTCAATATGTATATAAATATGAAACAAGATTAAATTTAAAAGGATTTGTAATACCTGGCAATACTATTCAATCATCAAAATTAGATGTTTGTAGAACAATTGCAAGAAGAGCTGAAAGAAGAATAATTTCTCTTTCTAAAGTGTCGCAAGTTCCCGAACAGTTGAACAAATATGTTAACAGACTTTCTGATTTATTATTTATTATTGCAAGATTTGAAGAACATTTAGAAGATAAATTAGAATATAAGAAATGGTAATATATGTAAAGTGAATTTGGCGGTGTTTAAATAATGAATGAAATAGATTTTATAAAAAAAGAAATAGAAGAAAATTTAAGTGAAAGAAGATTAAAACACGTTTATTCTGTGAAAGACTATATAGAAAAACTTTCAAAAATATTTTCTTTAGATTCAAAAAAATGTGAAATAGCAGCTTTAGGCCATGATATTTTCAGAGAAAAAAATTCTAAGACACTTATGGAGCAAGCAAAAAAATATAAATTAAATTTAAAAATGTATGAAATAAACTATCCATTGTTATTACATGGTAAGATAGCAGCTCTATATTTAAAAGAAAAATATGAATTAGACGAAGAAATATATCAGGCAATATATTATCATACTTCTGGATGTATCAATTCCAATGATATAACAAAAGCTTTGGTGATTTCTGATTCAGCTGAACAAACAAGGGATTATAAAGGAGTTGAGGAATTAAGAAAAATATCTGAAAAATCTTTAGATGAAGCATACAATTATGTAATGAAAGGAAAAATAACTTATGCATTAAAAAATAGGTTATTGATATTAGACGAAACTATAGAATATTGGAATAAACATGTCCTGGAGGTGCAGATTTAAATGGCAAATATATATTTAGGAAGTAAAAAGAAAAAATCAAAAGGAAAATTATGGTTGTTAATTATCATATTAATACTTATAGCAATTATAGGTTTTTTTGGATACAAATATTTCAAAATAAATAATTCAGAACCATTAAAAGCATCTAAAAATACTTATGCAATATCATATGAAGATGATTTATATTTTATAAGAGTTATAAATGATAATAAAAGAATTCAAATAACTAAAATACCTAATAATAGTACTTTCCCAGATACAAATAAAAATATAAACAATAAAAGTTTAATAATAGCTACAGATGAATTTTTAAATCAATTTAATTTAAAATCAGATTTTAAATATTATATAAATTTAAATATAGATCTAATAAAAGAATTTACAGAATTATTGAATAAACCTTCAGAAGATATTGATGGATTTATAACAGCTTTAAAATTTAGCAATATAAATCCTATTCAATCATTATTCATAGGAAAATATAGAGATGTTATAAGAAAATATGACAGAGAAACTAATCTAACAGATGAATCTGTGTATGCTTTGATAAGCGCGTTTAATAATTATTCTATAACTGACTATGATAAGTTAACTTTAAAAACGATATTCAACAAACCTATGATTGTTAATGTAGGCGATCAAACTTATAAAAGAAACTATATAGATCAAAAAGTATATGACTTAATAAAAACAATATTGGAGTGATACTTTTGACTAGAAAAATTGCAGGGATAGCAACACTTTCCCTGCTAATTATATTAATAATATCAATAATATTTTCTTTGTACACAAACTTTTCAATAAAAACAACTTTGAAATATCCTCTATATTTTTTAGCTATAGGGGTTGATTCAGAAGAAAGTGGAGTATCAAGAACAGATACTTTAATACTTGTTAGTATAGATGAAAAAGGTAAAACGCTTTTAACACCTATTCCAAGGGATTTAATAATAAAAATAAACAATGAAGAAAGAAAAATAAATTCTGTTTATGAACACTTTGGAATAGAAAGACTATTTGATGAAATAGAGAATATTTCTGGTATTAGACCACAAAAATATGTAATATTTAATTATTCTATTTTTAAAGAAATAGGAGATATAATTTCTCCCGTAAAAATATTTGTAGAAAAAGACATGTTTTATCAAGATTATCATCAAAATTTGAATATAAATTTTAAAAGAGGATATAATAATTTAAATGGTAGCGAATTATTATCTTATGTAAGATTTAGACATGATGAATATGGAGATATAGGAAGAATAGAAAGACAAAAACAAGCTTTATTTGCTATGTTGAAAACTGCACAAGAAAGAGGTTTTTTTACTCTTTTAGAATTAGTGAAAACAGTCAATGAAAAAACAACAAATACATTTGAAATATATGAAATGTTAAATCTTTATGGCAAATTAAAAAGTTCAAATTTAACATTTATGCAATTACCTATAAAACTTGAAGGTAATTATGTTCTTATAGATGAACATAATATAGATGAATTTAAATATAAAATATCTAAGTTTAAAGATCCAGAAGAAAATGAAAAACAATTATGGTTATTATTTACAAAAAATTATGAAAATAATGCATACAGTTTTTATACTTATATATTCAACAATTGGAAAGAAAAAGGATATCAAATAAAAATATTAGATAAGAAAATAGATTTTCAAATAGAAAATAAAGTATCTTATATATTTTCTAAAAACAATCAAAAAATAGAAAAAATAAAAGAAGATCTCGAAAAACATTATGAAAAAGAATTTAAGATAATAAATAATGATGAATATTATTTAGAATTAATAAAATTTTTCTCAGATAATTTAATAGATACTACACCTTATGATGCATTGGTGATAATGAATGAATAAAAAAGAAAGAAAACTATTATTTATAATAATAAAAGGATTCTTAAAAAAATCAAAAAAAGATTATAGATTTACACTCTACTCAATTGCTATATCTGTTTGGGGATTAATAATAATAACCTCTATAATAAATGGATTTGATCAAACTCTAATTAAATCTATAACAGATTTTTACCCACATATAATAACAAATTATTATGAAGCAAAAGAATTTCAAGAAATAGAAGAAAAGATAAATTTTGATATAACTCCAGCTTTTATTATGAATAATGGAAAAATAATCAATATAAATATTTTAGAAACAGATAATTTAACACCTATAAATAAACTTTTAAACACAAATGAATCTGGTAACAATATAATAGGAAATACATTGATGAATAATTTGAACTTAAAAGAAAATAAATTGAAAATATATCAGATAAAAGGGATAATACCAATATACAAAGAAATAACAATAGATGGAGTTTTTAAATCTGGGGTATCTTTGTTTGATTCTAATTATATAATTCAAAAAAATAAAGACATAAAAAAATATACAGGGTATTATATAAAAGAACCAAAAAAAGCCTTAAAAATAAAAGAAAAATATTTTGAAAATACAAATGCTATGACTTGGCAAGAATCCAACGAATCTTTGATGAAAACAGTTCAAGTAGATAGTTATTTAGCCTTTATAATAACTTTTTTTATATTTTTAATGACAGGGTTTACAACCAGCAATTCAATAACTTATAGTATACTAAATAAAAAAAAAGAAATAGGTATATTTAATTCTTTAGGTATGAAGAAAAAAAATATAAAAAAAATATTTTTATATCAATCTCAAATAATAGCTTTATTTGGATACTTAATAGGAATGATATTTGGTTTAATAACTGTAATAGTTTTAAATTTTATAAAAATACCATTGCCTATAAGCATATTTTATTTAGAATATTTACCAATAAATATAAATATAAAAATACTAATTATTGCCTTTATAATAAATGTTATTATTACATATATTTTTTCATTTATATCATCAAAAATAATATTAAAAATAGATACGATAGAGGCGATAAGAAATGATGACTGAAACTATATTAAAAGTAAAAAATTTAAATTTTGCCTATAAAAAAAATATAATTTTAAAAAATATAAATGTACATTTCCAAGAAAACCAATTGTATTCTATATATGGACCATCTGGAAGTGGAAAATCAACTTTATTATATTTACTTGGCGGATTAATAAAGGATAAAAATAAAAATATAATAAAAAAAGATAATTTAAAAGTAGGCTTTTTATTTCAAACACATAATTTGATAAAAGAATTAAGTATATATGAAAACATAAAAATATCGCAACTTATAAAAAATGAAGATGATGATGAAAAAATATATGAATTATTAAAAGAAATGGGGATATATCATATAAAAAATAATTATCCAGACCAAATATCTGGTGGAGAAGCTCAAAGGGTTTCATTTATAAGAACACTTATAGCTGATACAAAAATAATATTATGTGATGAACCAACAGCATCATTAGATACTAAAAATAAAGAAATAATATATAACATAATAAGCCAGTATAAAAAAAATAAATTAATAATAATAGCGACGCATGATGAAAATGTAAAAAAATATTCCGATAAAACTTTCAATTTGATAGATGGTAATCTCGAAGAGGGGGGATAAAATGGAATATGAAAGAGAATTTGTTATGATCAAACCAAATTCTGTAAGACGAGGAATAATAGGTGAAATAATAACAAGATTGGAAAAAAGAGAGTTAAAAATAACAGCTTTAAAACTAAAAAATATAACAGAAAATGAAGCCGAAGAACTTTACAAAGAACATGAAGGAAAAGCTTTTTATGAAGAATTAATAGATTTCATAAAATCCGGTCCAGTAATTCTAATGATAGTTGAAGGTCCAAGAGCAATAGATATGGTAAGACATATAATTGGAGTCGCAGATCCTTTGAAATCTTCTCCAGGAAGTATAAGAGGAGAATATGGATTAACTGTTGGGAAAAATATAGTTCACGCTTCTGATTCTCCTGTGAGTGCAGAAAGAGAACTCAAAATATTTTTTAATGAAGAAGAAATAATAGAATATAAATTAAACACACAAAAAGATCTTTAAGGAGAAAAAAATGCTTTTAATATTTTTAAAAAACAAAAAAGACAGAAAAATAAAAAATAATTATCCATGGATATTTGAAGATGAAATAAAGAATATAGAAGGAGACAGAAAAGAAGGAGAAATATGTAATGTATTCTCTTCAGACTCTCAATTTCTTGGCAAAGGAATATACTCTAAAGGAAATATATCTGTAAAAATGTTAAGTATAAAAGATCAAGAAATAGATGAAAGGTTTTTTGAAAGTAAAATATTAACAGCTTATAAAAAAAGAGAAAGTTTAAAAACTGACAGTTATCGTCTTATACATGCAGAAGCTGATGGACTGCCGGGAGTATTAATAGACAAGTATAAAGAGTTTTTAGTTATTCAAATAAGAAATAAAGGGATGGAATTATACAAAAACTATATAACTAATGCACTCATAAAAATATTAAAACCTAAAGGAATATATGAAAGAAGTGATTTTGAAACAACTGTAAATGAAGATATAAAAAGAAATGTTGGAACTATATATGGAGAAACACCCCCAGATGAAATAATAATAAAAGAACACAAAATAAATTATTATGTAGATATAAAAAAAGGACAAAAAACAGGATTTTTCTTTGATCAAAGAGATTCAAGAAAATTTTTACAAACACTCACTAAAAATGGAGATAGAGTATTGGATGCATATACATATACTGGCGGTTTTGCATTTAATGCTGCTGTTTCTGGAGCTGAAGAAGTCATAGCTATAGATAAAGATGAACATTCATATCAAACTGGAATAAAAAATGCTGAATTAAATAAAATAAAAAATGTTAAATTTATTAATACAGATTTTTTGAAATATATTGAAAATTATGAAGGAGAAAAATTTGATATTATAATATTAGATCCACCTTCTTTAATAAAGAAAAAATCTGAAAGACAAAAAGGAATAGGAATATTCAAAAAAATAATAGAACAATCGGCACCACATTTAAAAGAAAATGGAATAATGGGTGTATGTAGTTGTGCATATCAAGCAGATATAGATTTCTTAATAGAAGCTACTCGAAAAGCTTATGAACCTTTACAAAAAACCATACAGGTATTGGGTATGACATATCAATCATTAGACCACCCTTGGATAATACAAATACCTGAAAGCTTATATTTGAAATGTTTATGGTTTAGAATATAAATGAGGTGAAATAATGAAAGTATTAGGTTTAATATTATCAGGCTCAAGTGGAAATAAATTAGAAAAATTAACTAAAAAAAGGACATCTGCAGCTGTTCCTGTATTTGGAAAGTATAGGGCAATAGATTTTACTTTAAGTAATATGGTTAATTCAGGAATAAATAAAGTTGGAGTATTAACTCAATACAATCCAAGATCATTGATGGACCATTTAGGAAGTGGAAAAGAATGGAATCTCGATAGAAAAAGGGGAGGTATGTTTATACTTCAACCATTTTTATCAAGTTTCAATGATAGCATGTTTTACGAAGGCACCGCAGATGCAATATTTCAAAATATGACATTATTAAAAAGAGCTGAAGAAGACTTCGTTTTAATAGGATCTGGAGATCATATATATAATATAGATTTTAAAAAATTATACAAATTTCACATAAGAAATGGTGCAGATATAACCTTAATAACAAAAGAACATAAGGAAAGTTATGATATAGCTGAATATGGTCAAATAAAAGTGAATAAAGAAAATAAAATAATTGATATAAAAGAAAAAATAGATGAAAAAATATCCGATAAAATATTTACAGGAGTTTATTTTATAAACAAAGCTTTATTGATGGAATTACTTTACTCATCGCCTAAAGATAAAAGAAATGATCTTCTGATGGATATAATAGTTCCAAATTTAAAAAGATTAAGAGTATACTCATATAATTTTGAAGGATATTGGAGAAATATAAAAAAATCAGTAAAAGAATATTATGATACTAATATGGATATACTAAATTATGAAGTGAGAAAAGAATTGTTTTATTCTGGAAGAAAAATATATACAAAATTAAAAGATTTTGCTCCTCCAAAAATAAATATAAATGCAGAAGTATCAAATTCATTTATAGCGGATGGATGTATAATAAATGGAATAGTAAAAAATTCAATACTTTCAAGAGGTGTAATAGTAAAAGCTGGTGCTGTCATAGAAAATTCTATAGTATTACAAGATACAATTATAGAAGAAGGAAGTCATATAAAAGATATAATAATAGATAAAGATGTAAAAATAAGAGAAGGAAAAACAATTGAAAGTATAAAATCAAATATTAATATAATAGAAAAAGGAACTGTTATATAAAGTGGGAGGGATTCTATGAAAGTTCTCGCATTAATACTTGCAGGTGGTCAAGGAACAAGATTGGGAGTTATAACTAATAATCTTGCAAAACCAGCTGTTCCATTTGGTGGAAAATACAGAATTATAGATTTTGCAATAAGTAATTGTGTTAATTCTGGTATAAACACTGTAGGTGTTGTAACTCAATACATGCCTCATCAACTTGTAGATCATCTTGGAATAGGAAAACCATGGGACTTAGATATAAAAGATGGAGGTCTTTATGTACTGCCACCATATTTAAGTAGATCTGATACTTCATGGTATGAAGGAACAGCAGATGCTGTATATCAAAATATAGAATTTATAGATAAATATAAACCTGATTTTGTTATAATATTATCTGGTGACCATGTATATAGAATGGATTATAATGATATAATTGATTATCATATAGAAAAATCTGCAGATTGTACTATTGCTTGTATGGAAGTACCTGTATCAGAAGCTAATAGATTTGGGATAATGGTTACAGATCCATTTAATAAAATAAGAGAATTTCAAGAAAAACCTAAAGAACCAAAAGGAACATTAGCTTCATTGGGAATATACGTATTTTCTTGGGACTTTTTGAAAAAAGCTTTGATGAAAGATGCATCATCAACAGAATCTGATCATGATTTTGGAAAAAATATAATACCATCGATATTAAAAAACAATTCAAATTTATATGCGTATAATTTTGAAGGATATTGGAGAGATGTGGGAACTATAAGTTCATATCTTGATTGTAATTTAGAAATATTGGGACCATTACCCCCTTTAGACCTTCATGATAAAAATTGGAAAGTATATACTCAATCCGAAGAATTACCGCCAGCTTTTATTTCTGATAAAGCTAATGTTATAAAAAGCTTTGTAAGTGAAGGTGCAGAAATTTATGGAGAAGTTGAAAATTCTGTCATATTTCAAGGTGTAATAGTAGAAAAAGGTGCAAAAATAAAAGATTCGGTAATAATGAATAGGGTAAAAGTAGGTAAAGAAACCATAATAAACAAATCAATAATTGCCAGTAGTACTGTTGTTGGTGATAAATGTGAAATAGGATTAAAAGAATATAAAGTATCAAAAATAAATAAAGAAATATATAATAGTGATATAACTTTAATAGGATTTAATACAAATATACCAGATAAAACAATAATAGGAAAAAATTGTGTAATAGATAATTTTGTTGATTTAAAAGAATTAAATATTAAAAACTTAAATTCTGGAGAAGGAATTATTAACGAATTTTAGGGGGTTTACTGATGGATTTTTATGCTATTAAATTTTTTGCTACATCAGCATTAACAGGTGAAACTTTTATAGGATATATTTTTGGTAAAAAGAGACAAGAACCAGAATTTAATATTGCTACTCTTTCTAAAAGAAAATTAAAAGAATATGAAATTCCTGATACAACTCAGGAATATGTCAAATTTAAATCTGATATAGATATATTAACTTATCAGATAACAAGAGATAAAAATTTAGCTCCAATAAACAAACAATTCAACGCATATTTTTATACAACACTAAAAAAATACGGTTTAGAAATAATATCTACCAAATTCTTTCTTGGTGTCCAAGATGCCGACCCATTCGTAATAAAGGCTATAATACAAGATATACTATTTGATTGGGGAGGAGAAACAGAAGTAAAATTAGTCGCACAGAGTTATAATTATGAAGATCTAACGTGGCTTCAAGCAGCAAAAAAAGAAGGAAGTTCAGGAGTATATGAATATTTAAATAGAGCAGATGTTTTAACTGCTCAAGAAATATTTCCTGTTATAGATCCTTTGGATGGATTCCCTGTGATAAGACTGGATGTTGGTGATCCATTATTGGCAATAGAAATAGATGAAAAAAATGAAACAAGAGAAACAATACCTGGAAACCTTATATCAAAAGAATTAATACCAGGAACGAACTACATATTTTTGAAAATAGATCTTGAAAACGGAAAAATTGGAAAAACTGTAATACAAAAAAATTTAAAAATAACTATAGATAAAGCTAAACTTGAAAATGCGAGACAAAAAAGAGAATCAATGATGAATGATGAAGACAAAAATAAAGTAATAGGAGATGTAGCAAAAGATTTTAAAAATAATAGAGAAGATATGCCGAGTAAATTATCATCTTTTGATGCCATCCTAATAGTGAGTTTCTCAATAATAGGAATACTCACAATAATATTGATAGGGATTTGGCTCGGAGCATTCTAAAGTTGAAATTAATATTAAATCTCATAATATTAATATGTGTTGGAATATTATCAATATTAACTATAAAATATAACAATGAAATAAGTAAAATAAATGCTAGAAAAGAATTAGAAATAAAAAAAGCACTTAAATTAATAGAAGAAATAGAAGGAATCCAAAATTTAGATTTGGATTCCTTTTTGAGTAGATATGAAGTAAAAGATAAAATAGTCACAAGCGAAGCTACACTTTATATATTTGAATATAAAGGATATGAATTAATTTATGAGGAGGAACATTAAATTGAAATTATCATATGCAACAGCCGTTAAAATGGGAATCAAAAATGGAAGATTTGAATTTAAAATGCCTACCGCATATATAATGATAGGAGAAAAATGTGTATATAATTGTTATTTTTGTTCTCAAGCAAGAGAATCTTATACAGATACAGACTATTTATCAAGGGTTAAATGGCCTTCTATAGATTTAGAAAAATTCGAAGAAAAATTTGATGAAAAAATATTTAGAAGAATATGTATACAAGTAGTTTCATCTTTAAACTATGAAAGAGAATTAATACCATTGTTAGAATATTTAAAAAATAAGAAAGTTGATGTATCTGTTTCAATAAGACCAAAAAATTTAGAAGAAATAAAAATGTTATTTGAAAAATATAAAATAGATAGAATAGGTATATCAGTTGATGTTGCAAATGAAAAATTATTTAAAAAAATTAGAGGTACAGAATATTCTAAATATAGGGATTTAATGATAAGAGCATCTAAAGATTTTTTACATAAAGTTACCACTCATGTAATCGTTGGATTAGGTGAAACTGATGAAGATATAGTAAAATTTATGTTGGATATGAAATCACAAAGTATACTTGTAAGTTTATTTGCATTTACACCTGTAAAAGGTACAAAATTAGAGGCATATGAAAAGCCAACAATTGAAAGATATAGAAAAATACAAAATTCAAGAGAAATAATAAACAAATATGATATACAATTAAAAGATTTTAAGTTTGACAATCAAGGAAATTTAATAGAGCTTCCAAAAAAAGATATAGATTTAGAAGAAGCTAAAAAGACTTCAGGGTGTCCATGGTGTACGAGACCTTATTACAATGAAACACCTGGGAAAGTACAATATAATATTCCTAAAGTCAGAAAAAACAAGGAGGTTTAAAAATGGGCTTTCTTACATTCAGAGGTGGAGTACATCCATCTGAAAAGAAAGAAATGTCTCAAGATCAGGAAATAAAAGTTTTAAAATTACCTGATACTGTGTACATGTATACTTCTAATCATTTAGGAGCTCCCGCAAAACCAATAGTGGAGGTAGGTGAAAAAGTAAAAACGGGACAAAAAATAGCGGAAGCGAGTGGTTTTATATCTGCAAATTTACATTCTCCATTAACTGGGGAAATAGTATCGATTGAAAAAATGGTAAATGCAGCCTCAGGAAGAAAAGATGATGTAATAGTTATAAAAAAAACATCAGAAGATGATTGGCAACTATTACCTCACAATGATGATTTTACTAAATTTACAAGTGAAGAAATAATAAACAATATAAAAGAGGCTGGAATTGTAGGACTTGGAGGAGCGATGTTCCCAAGCCATGTAAAACTTATGATACCAAAGGGGAAAAAAGCAGAAACTCTCATAATAAATGCAGCAGAATGTGAACCATACATAACGATTGATGAGAGAATGATGTTGGAAAAAACAGATGAAATAATAAAAGGTATTGAAATACTTTTATATGCATCTGGAATAGAAAAAGCTTATATAGGGATAGAAGAAAACAAATCAAAAGCAATAAAAACTATGATAGAAAAAACAAATGGTAAAAATATAGAAATAAAAACATTAAAAACAAAATATCCACAAGGGGCAGAAAAACAATTAATAAATGCAATAACCTCTAAAGAAGTTCCTTCTGGAGGATTACCAATAGATATTGGAGTTATAGTTTTTAATGTTTCAACGACTTATGCCATTTATGATGCAATAATAAACGGAAAACCTTTAGTAGAAAGAGGTGCTTCTTTAACAGGAGAAGGAGTAAAAAAACCAGGAAATTTTTTGTATAGAATAGGAACAAAAGTAAATGAATTACTTGAAAATGTTGGATTAATTGATGAAGAAAACATAGATAGAATTTTATATGGTGGGCCTATGATGGGAATACCATTACCAAATATAGAGTTACCTACATTTAAAGGAAATAATGCAATAACAGTATTAACAAAAGATATCTTGCCAAAAAGAGAAGATTTTCCATGTATAAGATGTTCTTCATGTGTTAGTGTGTGTCCAATAGGATTACAACCATATTTATTAAAAAAATATTCTGACACAAGAAACTATGATACAGCTTTAGAAAATGGGTTAATGGACTGTATTGAATGTGGAAGTTGTTCATTCATATGTCCTTCTAATATAGAACTTGCAAAATCATTCAAAACAGCAAAAAAAGTTGTAAGAGCAATGAAACAGAGGAGGGGTTGAGATTATGAAATTAAACACCGCAGCAGCACCCCATTTTAGAACAAAAGATAGTACAAGAAAAGTGATGAGTGATGTTTTAATAGCTTTAACACCAGCAGTAATAGCTTCTACTTGGATATTTGGATTAAGAGCTTTATATATTATGTTATTATCTATGATAAGTGCTGAAGTATTAGATCTAATAATAGTAAAATACATAAGAAATAAAAAAAATTATAAACCAGATTTATCAGCTTCAGTAACAGGATTATTATTAGGAATGAATTTATCGATGGCAGTAACTTGGTATCAAATTTTAATAGGTGTACTTGTGGCAATAGTTATAGGAAAACATGTATATGGAGGACTTGGACAAAATATATTCAATCCTGCATTAGTTGGAAGAGTATTTATGATAATATCATTTCCAACTGCTATGACAACATGGGTAAAACCTTTTTATTATCAAAATATATCTAATACAATATCATTAAAATCTATAGATGCTTATACTGGAGCAAGTGCTCTTGGAATAGCAGGATCAGAAGGATTCCAAAATAGTCTTTCACAATACTCATACTGGGATATGTTCATAGGGAAAATACCTGGTTCTATTGGTGAAGTTAGTGCATTGTTTTTAATAATAGGATTTTTATTTCTCGCATTAAAAGGAAGAATAAAATTAACTGTACCATTAACTTATATAGGAACTGTATTAATATTCTCAGGAATATTTTATACAATAAATCCTGAAAAATATGGTACACCATTATTTCATATTCTTGCTGGTGGATTAATTCTTGGAGCATTATTTATGGCAACTGATATGGTAACTTCGCCTATGACTAAAAAGGGACAATTTGTTTATGGCCTTGGAATGGGAATAATAACTATGGTAATTAGATATTTTGGATCATATCCAGAAGGTGTATCTTTTTCCATATTAATAATGAATGCTCTTGTACCTTTAATAGATATATGGGCCAAACCAAGAATATTTGGTACCTCTAAAAAGGAGGTAGCGAAATGAAAGAATATTTAAAAACAGGTTTGATATTAATGTTGTATATGATAATAGCTGCTTTTCTCGTAGCTTTTGTTTACAATACTGTAAGTCCTTTTATAGACGAAGCAGAATTCAATGCAAAATTAAAAGCTATAAAATACATATTAAAAGATGAATCAAATAATTCTTTAGTCGAAAACATACCTCAAAACTCAGAAGAATTACAAAAATACATATGGAAAGATGGGGAAGAAACATTATACAAAAATTCAGCAAACTCTAAAATACTTTCTCCTGTATACAAATTCCAAAGTGAAGAAAAAGATATATACATACTAACGGTTACAGGAATTGGATTTGGTGGAGATGTGACTTCAGTAGTATCATTTATAAAAACTGATAATGATCTAAAATTGAATAGAATAGAAGTAATAAATTATTCACAAGAAACTCCAGGACTTGGAGCCAAAATTTCAGAAGAACAAATAAAAGAAAGATTTTTCTATATACCGCAATCTGGTTTAGAAAATGAAATAAAGGTAAATAAAGATGCGGGAAAAGATTCAGATGAAAAAAATAGAAATGAATACAAAAAACAAGGAATTGTACAAACAAGTGATGTAATGACAGGAGCTACAATCACACCTAGAGGAGTTGCTAACTCTTTAAATATAGCAATAGAATATTTACAAAAAGAAGGGGTGATGTAAAATGCTCGATACTAAAAATTTTAAAAATGCATTTATAAAAAATAACCCTACATTTGTACAAGTTTTAGGAATGTGTCCTACATTAGCTACAACAACAAATGCAAAAAATGGTTTAGGAATGGGATTAGCTACATTATCAGTCTTGATAATGTCAAATATAGTTATTTCATTGATAAGAAAATTAGTTCCTCAAAAAATAAGAATACCTATATATATAGTTGTAATAGCTTCTTTTGTTACAATAATAGATTTAGTTATGCATGGATTTACTTATGAATTATGGAAAACATTAGGTCTATTTATACCTTTAATAGTTGTAAACTGTATAATAATGGGAAGAGCAGAAGCTTATGCTTCAAAAAATAATGTAATAAATTCTATATTGGATGCACTCGGAATGGGACTTGGTTTTACAGGATCATTAGTGCTTTTAGGATCTGTTAGAGAACTATTGGGAAATGGTACAATATTTGGTATATCAATATGGGGAGATGCTTTAAAGATGTACACCTTCATATTACCACCAGGAGCTTTCTTAGCCCTTGGCTTACTATTAGCCTTGTTTAATTCTATTGGAATATCAAAAAGTAAAAAAAGTAAGGGGGCTAAATAATGAGAATAGTTTTAATATTTATTTCAGCTATCCTTGTAAATAATTTTGTATTATCAAAATTTTTAGGAATCTGTCCATTCTTAGGAGTATCTAAAAAAATAGATTCTGCTGTTGGAATGTCTATGGCCGTAATATTTGTAATGACTATGGCAGGAATAATAACTTGGTTTTTAAACCTATTACTCGTATCTATGGGATTAGAATTTTTAAGACTCATAGTATTTATACTTGTTATAGCTGTTCTCGTTCAATTTGTAGAATTCTTCATAAAAAAGACATCACCATCATTATATGAAGCATTAGGAATATTTTTACCATTAATAACTACAAACTGTGCAGTTCTTGGAGTTGCTCTTATAAATGTACAAACAAATTATAATTTTATAGAAGCATTTGTAAATTCATTAGCATCAGCATTAGGATTTGCTATGGCTTTGATAATATTCTCAGCAATAAGAGAAAAATTAGATTTAAATGATATACCAGCACCTTTTAAGGGAACTGCTGTTGCATTAATAACTGCAGGATTATTATCTATGGCCTTTATGGGATTTTCTGGACTTGTAAAACTTTAAGGAGGTGCTAAAATGACAACAATAATAAATTCTATAATTTTATTGGGAATACTTGGCTTTTTATCGGGATCATTTTTGGCTTTTGCGGCAAAAAAGTTTGAAGTCAAAGAAGATGTAAGAAAAATAATTGTAGAAGCATCATTGCCAGGAGTAAATTGTGGAGCATGTGGTTATCCTGGTTGTTCAGCTTTTGCTAAAGCCTTTATAAAAGGTGAAGTAAAAAACGATGGATGTTTACCTGGAAAGAGGCAAGGAGTTCCTGAAAGATTACAAAAGATAAGTAATCTAACAGATGAACAATTAAATGAATTATTCGAAAAAAATGAAAATGAAGTAGAAAAAATAAAATCTGAAATTGAAAGTATGTAAAATAAAGACCATTTCTTTAGAAATGGTCTTTAATATTAAAATAATGGTTCAAAACCCATTTTTTCCCAATAAATTTTCATCATACGTCTATAAAGATCATTTAATAAATCTCTATGATTCATCTCCCATTTAGAAAGTTTTAAGAGCAAATTCTTCATTTCTTCATTTTCTACTTTTTGAGCTCCTTCCTCATAAAATTTCATAAAATCATCTTCTATTAAATAAGCCATTCTTATAATAGAAAGATCCGAAGTTAAATCATCAAGGGAACCAACTATTTCGGAAGATTCTCTGGAATCATAAAAATCATCTTTTTCAACATAATCAAGGTCAAGACTATCTTCATTTCTTAATTTTAATATTAAATCTTTAACATAATTCATATGATTAATTTCCATTTCTGAAAGAGCGATAAAAATATTTTTTAATTCATCACTTTTCACCTTATCAATTCTTTCATTATAAAAATTATGACCTTCCACTTCTTTTGCATAAGCGTAATTTAAAATTGCAAGAGCATTTTTAAACATAAAAAATCCCTCCTTATTATTATACCCATTTCAATTATAACATTAATAAAATAAAAAAGCCAAAAAATATTAAAATAAAAACTATATATTCATTATATTAATATATAAAATTAATATATAATAAATGATATTTTTAAAATTATAGTGATATAATTAACAACAATGGAGGTGTATTATGAATATTAAGATTACTGGAATAGTCGATAATTACAGCGAATCATCTAAATTTAGATCTGATTGGGGATTTTCCACTTTAATAAAAACAGATTATCATAATATATTATTCGATGCAGGTTCTGATCCGGAAGTTTTTGAGCATAATATAAATCTTATAGATCCTGATTTAAAAAAAATAGATATATTATTTATATCTCATAGTCATAAAGATCATATAGGTGCTATAAAATATGTCTTAAAGAATTATAGGGTTGGAAACATAGTTATTCCAGAAGAACAAAACGAAGAAATAGAAAATAAATTAAGAGAAATCAAAGTAAGACCGATTATAATAAACAAACCTACATCTATAGATGAGGGAATATATTCAACTGGTATACTTGGAGAAGAAAGAGAACAATCTCTTGTAATACCTTCAGAAAAAGGGTTAATATTGATAACTGGATGTGCTCATTCAGGAATAAAAAATATATCAGAACATGTTGAAAAAACTTTTTCAGATAAAATATATATGATCATTGGTGGATTACATCTATACAAAAAATATGATCAAGTATTGAAAGAAGACATAAATGAAATAAATAAACTTCAATTCAAATACATATTACCAAGTCATTGTACTGGAGATACGGCAAAAAAATTATTAAAGCAAAAATTAAATGATAGATTTATGGATTTTGGAGCTGGAGTTACAATAAATCTTTAAAAAAGCGAATTTATAATTCGCTTTTTTTATTTGCAATTTCTATTAGATTTTTCCAGTATCTATAAGGCATAAAATTTTTTCTTAATCTATCATTTTTCCGTTCTTTTATAGATATAGACTTATAATATTTCTTCCAAAATTCCTCATATAAAATTTCCTCTTCTTCAAGCATAAAATCAATATTTTTAAATGATTTAATTAATCCAATACTAAGATTTTTTTCTTCATATATTGCAGCCATCATATGATTTTCATCAAAAATTATCCAATTTTCATTTGAAAGTCTTTTAACAAAATGATTTGAAATTAATGGAATTATTAAATTATCTGGATTAATCTTTGAAAAATAAAAATTATTTTTTAATAATTTAAACCTTAGAATTCCAAGAAATCTATGACTTTCAAATGAAACTCTTTTCGAATATTTATTAACATTAATAACGATATCATTAGTTTCATAATTATCAATGGCTTTAGGATATTTCAAAGCAAGGATTATATATTTAATTGCCAATAAATCTTTATCTTCAAAATTAGATAAAAAACAATGATAAAATTTATGTAAAGATAAATTACTCACGCTTCTCTTCAAATAAGATGACATATAATTAAATATTTTAATATTACTATTAATTTTAATAGATTCGATATTGAATAAATTTTTTTTAAAACTGATCTTATTTGGGCTTATTTTATTTTTTAATATATAATATAAAGCATTTAAATATCCTTCAAAAGATCCATCATATTCTATATACATAATATCACCTTATACTAATAACTGGCAAATTATCTTGAAATAAAGGAATTAAATTACCTTTATTTTCTAAATAGATAGCTTGTTTTATTTTATCGGGATCTTTTAAAGAAAAATCCATATATCTACCATTACAAGTAATAAAATATTTAGCCCTTTTAAGAACCACGTTAATTTTTTTTAAATCATCAAAATTAATAGATTTTTCTCTTCTCATATTAAAAATTTTATATGCTGATTTTACTCCTATACCAGGAACTCTTATTAAAGTATCAAAGTCACATCTATTTATTTCTACTGGAAACAAATCAAAATTATTTAAAGCCCAAAATAATTTAGGATCTAATTTTTCATCTAAAAAATAATTACCTTTATTAAAAATTTCATAAGCTTTAAATTTATAAAACCTTAAAAGCCAATCAGCTTGGTATAATCTATGTTCTCTTAAAAGAGAAGAATTTTTGTTTGGCAGTCTATTATCCTCATTAACTTTTAAAAAAGCTGAATAATAAACTCTTTTTAATTTAAATTTATCATACAAATTTTCACTTAATTTAATTATTTTATAATCTGATTCTGGAGATGCTCCGACTATTAATTGAGTTGATTGCCCAGCAGGTACAAATTTATGATTTTTTACATTAAATCTATTTAAATCTAATATATTTTCAGAAAGACTTTTCATTGGGACGAGTAATGAACTTTTACTTTTTTGTGGAGCAAGAATTTTCAAACTTTTTTCTGAAGGTAATTCGATATTAACACTCATTCTATCGGCATAAAATCCAGCTTTTTTTATAAGTAAAGGATCTGCACCTGGAATAGCTTTTAAATGTATATAACCATTAAATTTATATTTTTCTCTTAAAATTTTTGCAACCATATAAAGACTATTCATAGTTTCATTAGGATTAGAATAAATTCCAGAACTTAAAAATAGACCTTCTATATAATTTCTTTTATAAAAATTAATAGTTAAATTAACCATTTCATCCACAGTAAATGTAGCACGTTCAATATCATTAGACCTTCTATTTATGCAATAAGCACAATCAAAAATGCAATTATTAGAAAATAATATCTTTAACAAAGAAATACATCGCCCATCTTCAGACCACGAATGACAAATTCCACCTATACTGGCATTTCCTATACCATTTTTGCTATTTGCTCTTGAAGAACCACTTGAAGAGCATGAAACATCATATTTAGCCGATTCAGCAAGTATTTTAATCTTATCTTTTAAAATCATAAAAATCACCTCTATATACATAAGTATACCATTATGATTTAAAAAAGTCAATAAAAAATCCAAAATAAAGTTATAATTTTTACTTATTATATACTCTATTTTGGAATTATATGAATCTTTAATCTATAATAATTTACTTAATAAATCAAATAATCCATTAAAAGCTTTAGATCTATGAGAAATTTTATTTTTTATTTTAGGACTTAAAACACCGAATGTTTCAGAATACCCTTTTGGAATAAAAAAAGGATCATAGCCAAAACCATGTAATCCAGATATTTTATCAGAAATATGACCCTCGACTTTCCCTTCGAAAGATATCAAAAGGTCTTTTGAAGGATCAAAATACGAGGCAGCACAAGCAAAATAAGCATCTCTATTATCATGTTTAGATAAAATTTTTAAAATTTCAAGCATTTTTTCTTCATAAGAATAAGTTTCCATATATCTCGCAGAAAAAATACCTGGGAACCCATCTAAAGATTTTATACAAAGACCGGAATCATCAGCGATGACAGGTTTATTTATTATTTTAGCAGAATTTATTGCTTTTATAACTGAATTTTCAATAAAAGATTTTCCATATTCTTCAATATTCAAATTTCCCATAAAATTTTTTATAGAAGTAATTTTAAAATTTTCTGGAGCTAAGTTCGATATTTCATCAACTTTATGATCATTTGAAGTAGCTATGATAATATCAATCATTATTTTCAGCTCTTTTTCTTAGATTTAAAACAGCAGCTCTTTTATCTTCCTGATGAAAAACACCTGCTCCAACAACAAATGAAGTTACACCACAATTATAAAGTTTTGCAATATTATTTTCACCAACACCACCATCTACCATTATATCCAAAGTTGGATTGAGTTTTAATTTCATCTCATGTAATTTTTTAATCTTTTTATAAGAACTTTCTATAAATTTTTGTCCTGTAAAACCCGGATTAACACTCATAATAAGTACTCTATCCAAATAAGGTAAAATTTCCTCTAACAAAAAAACTGGTGTATGTGGATTCAATGATACACCTGCTTCGCAACCAAGCTCTTTAATTCTACTTACAGTTCTATGTAAATGAGTAACTGCTTCATAATGAACGGTTAATTGTCTACTCGTTTTTGAAAATTCATCTATATATGAATCAGCATTTTTTATCATCAAATGAGTATCAAAATTTAAATTAGAAATTTTTCTTACAGAATTCAAAATTGGAAATCCAAAGGATATATTGGGTACAAAAGAACCATCCATTATATCCATATGTAAACCATCAACAATATCCTCTATTTCACTAATTTCATTTTCAAGATTATTAAAATCAGCAGCAAGTAAAGATGGGTATATTTTTACCATTTCTTATCTCTCCTTTTAGAAATTTCGGAATATATATGTAAATAATTATTATATCTGGATTTTGAGATCTCTCCTGAATCTACACATCTTTTTATTTCACAATCAGGTTCATTTATATGAGCACAATTTGAAAAAGCGCAATAAGCTGAAAGAACATCAAATTCAGGAAAAAAATCTTTTAAAGAATTAGTATCAAAACCCAACAATTCGAGATTAGCAAAACCCGGTGTATCAGCTATAAATCCTCCAAAATCAAGATATAAAAGTTCTGTAAAAGTTGTAGTATGTTTTCCTCTTTTTAATTTATCAGAAATTTCTCCAGTTTTCAATGAAAGATCTTTATTTATTATATTTAACAAAGAAGATTTTCCAACTCCAGACATACCAGCCATAGTAGAAATTTTATTTTTTAAATTATCTTTTATTAAATTTATATTTTCCATACTAAATTTAGATGTAGTGATAACATCATACATCTCAGAATAAGTATTTATAAATTTTTCAAGTTTAAATTTTTCCTCATCAGTATTTAAAAGATCTACTTTATTTACTATTATTAAAACATCAAGTTTTTCTTTTTCAGCTTGTATTAAAAACTTATCTACTATCAATAAATCAACTTCTGGATCTTTCAGAGTTGTTACAAGAACTACTTGATCGACATTTGCAATATTAGGTCTATAAAGTCTATTCTTTTGAGGTAAAATATTTTCAACTTTTAAATTATCATTATCAGAAGAGTATTCTATATAATCACCAACTATAGGTCTTATTTTTTGTTGTTTAAATTTTCCTCTTAACATACATTCAAATCTTTCACCACTATCTATGTCCATAGCAGTAACCATATTTGAATGAAATCTTGTAACAACAGCTTTTTTCCAACTCACTTTTCCACCCCTTCATAAACGCCAACAGATAAAATTATTGTATCATTTAATATTTCATTTCCTGGAGAAGGAGAAATATTAACAATTAAACCATTTTTATCCTTTTGATAAGTAGAAATTTTTTGAATATCATATTTAATATTAAATTCTGTTAAAAATTGTTCTGCAACTTCAAGAGGAATATTTAAAAGATCTGGAACTTTTTGTTTTTCTATATTTCTCATTTGAACAATAACATGATGACCTGTTTTTACTTTTACATCATGTCCAGGTTCAGTATATAAAACAGTATTACCATTTCCTACTATATTTGGTATTAAACCTTTTTCTTCTAAGGATTTTATGGCAACATCTTTATTTTCTCCCGTTAAATAAGGGATTTCTACATATTTAGAAGTATTAACAAAAAATATTAAAATCAATAAAGATAAAACACCAGCTGTAAAAAGGCCTAAAAAAAACAATAGGAAACTGGAAATTACCTTTCCAAAAATTCTCAAAAACATCACTCCCAAAATCAATATATCATTTAGAATATTTACCTTTTAATTGACCGCATGCAGCATCTATATCTGTTCCTTTTTCCGCTCTAACAACTGTATCAATACCTCTACTTCTCAATATTTCAGCAAAAGCATCTAAAAATCTTTTAGAAGGTCTTTCATAACCAGAAGGATTTGGATTAACTGGTATTATATTAACCATAGATTTTATACCTGATAAAACATTGGCAAGATTTTCAGCATCATCTGCAGAATCATTAAACCCTTTTATTGCAATATATTCAAACGTAACTCTTTTATTAGATCTATCTTGATAAGTCTTACAAGCCTGTAAAACCTGTTCTACAGGATATTTAGAATTAATTGGCATAATTTTATCTCTTTGTATATTTGTAGAAGCATGTAAAGAAACAGAAAGTCTTATTTCTATATTCAAATTACCAAGTTCTTCTATTTTATCTGCTATTCCAGAAGTTGAAATAGTAATATGTCTTGCTCCTAAATTTTTCATTTTTTTATCATTTAAATTATAAATCGATTTTATTACATTTTTATAATTTAATAAAGGTTCACCCATACCCATATAAACAATATTATTAATATTACTGTTAAGATATTTTTCCATAGCTAAAACTTGTCCAACTATTTCTCCAGAAGACATATCTCTTGTAAAACCTAATTTACCTGTATTACAAAAAGAACATTTTAATGCACACCCTACTTGAGAAGAAATACAAGCAGCTATTCTATTTGGATAATATAAAATAACAGATTCAACAAGATTACCATCATTAAGCTTAAATAAAAATTTAGTAGTATCATCTATTCTTGATTTCTGAATATCAAATATTTCAGGCAAAAAAATTTCTGCTTTTTCTTTTAAAGAAGCTCTTTGATCTATTGAAAGATTAGTCATTTCATCAAAAGTGAAAATATGTTTTTGATAAATCCAATCTGCTATTTGTGAAGTTCTGAATTTTTGAAAACCCATCTCTTCAGTTATAAAATAATTTAATTCTTGATAATCCATATCTAATAAATTTTTCTTCATAAACTTAAAAACCTCCAAATTTCATTTTTGAAATATAAAAACCACTAAATACATCATTAGGTATTAAATAATAACCAAAACCATCAAACTCATATTCTATATTTAAACTATTCAAAAGACTATCAAATTTAATAAATTCAACATCAAAATTAGAAGTCAACCATCTCATATTTTCTGTGTTTTCCATTTTATAATAAGTACATGTAGAATAAACTAAAATACCATTCTTTTTTATATGTTTAAACAAATTAGATAAAATTTTTCTCTGTATAGATTGATAATTCAAAGAATCTTTAATATTAGCTCTTAATAAAACTTCAGGATGAACTGGTGAAGTTGCAGTTGCAGAACATGTAGCATCCAATAAAATTTTATCAAATTTAAAATCAAATTCAACTGTAGAAACATCAGCCAAAACAGTATCTACATTTTTAATACCAAGTCTTTTAACATTTTTTTGAACAATTTCTAATCTTATAATATCATTATCAACAGATATTATTTTACCTTTATTTTTCATTATTTGAGATAAATGCGATGTTTTACCACCAGGTGCAGAACAAGCATCTAATACAGTATCTTCATTTATAGGATTTAAAATTTTTGAAGCTAAATATGAAGAAGGGTTTTGAATATAGAAAAAACCTTTATCATAAAGAGAAGTGTTTTCCAATCTAATATGTTCAGAATTAATTACAAAAAGATCATTTAAACCTTCTATTATGCTATAATTAATTTCATTATTTTTCAACCATTCAGAAATGTTTTCATTAGAAGACAATAAAGTATTAACTCTAATACATTTCTTTCTTTTCATTAAATGAGATATAAAAATTTCCTCATTATGTCTAAAATTTTTTTTAATATAATTAAAAAAATCAAAAGGAATTGAATATTCAACATTTTTAGGTAATTTAAAACTATTTTTTTGTCTTATAAAATTTCTCAAAACGGCATTTACAAAATTTCTTGTTTTCTTGTTCTTTACTAAGTTAACAGTTTCATTAACTGCGGCATAATCTTCAAAATTAGACAATAACTGATAAACTCCCAGCCTCAGAATAGTTTTAGAAGCTGGGGGTTGTGATTTGAAATTTTTTATTAAATGATTTAAATAAAAATCAATTTTTACAGTATATCTTAAAGTACCATAAACTAAGTTATTTAATAACGATATATCCTTACCTTCAAGCATAGAATATGCTTGAGATAAATCATTTTGTGATAGAGTTCCTCTTTTATAATAATATTTAAGAATATTAAAAGCATATAATCTAACCATATATTAATCCCTATTTTGAGCTAAAAATAGCATTCTAACCAATTGCATAATTGACATAAAAGCGGCAGCAACATAAGTCATCGCAGCAGCAGTTAAAACTTTTTTTACCATAACAACTTCTTCAGAAGACATTCCAACCATAGGTAAAACTTTAATGGCTCTATTACTTGCATCAAATTCAACTGGTAAAGTTATCAATGAAAATAAAACAACAAAAGAAAACAATATTATACCAGCATATAAAAGTGTAGGGGTAGAAAAAATTAAACCTATTATAAATATAATCCAAGATAAATTACCGCCAAAATTTGCGAAAGGAACAGAAAGGTTCCTCAATACTAAAGGTTTATAAGATTTTTGATCTTGAACAGCATGTCCAACTTCATGAGCAACAACGCCTAAAGCAGCTACAGAAAAAGAATTATAAGTAGCATCAGAAAGCCTTAGAACTTTATTTTGTGGATCATAATGATCAGATAAAAAACCTGTTACTCTTTCAACTTTTACATCGAAAAGACCTAAAGAATCAAGAAGTCTTCTTGCAAATTGTGCTCCATTCTCTCCTAAAGAAGATCTCTTTCTTGAGAATTTATCAAAAGTACTCTTTACGGTAATTTGAGCCCATAAAGAAAGCAAAATTGCTGGAACTAATATTAAAAAAGTTGGGTCCCAAAATAACATTTTAGTACACCTCCGTCAATAATTATTTATATCTTCTACATAAAACAAATAATTTTTTAGATATTCTGTTTCAAAAATATTTGTACAAACTGGATGATCGGGTGATTGAACACCTTTATTTATTAATTTTAATGATTTATTAGTATTTTCAGCAGCTTCAAAAATAGTTTTAAAAAATTCTTCTGGATAAATTATTTGAGTACATGAAGAAGTATTTAATAAACCTCCATTTTTAGTTATTTTTAAAGCTCTTAAATTGATCTCTTTATACCCTCTAAATGCATTTGGTTTGCTTTTCCTTGATTTTGCAAGTGAAGGTGGATCAATTGATGTAATATCAAACATTTTACCGCTTTCATCCATCATTCTTAAATAATCAAAAGCATTAGAATGAATCAAATCATATCTATTAGAACTAATATTATTATTTTTTAAAATTAATTCTAAAACTTCAAGAGCTCTTTCCGAAAAATCAACAAAAGTAACATGATTTGCTCCTCCACATAATGCATGTATACCAAAATTTCCAGTATAAGAAAAAGCATCTAAAACATTTTTATCTTTACAAAATGTCATAAAATTTAAAGCATTTAATCTTTGATCTAAAAAAAATCCAGTTTTTTGACCTTTTAAATCACTAAAAAATTTTATATTATTCAATTCAAATTCAAGTAAATCAGGTCCATTGCCATGTACCCATCTATCATAATAATCAAAACCTTCAATTTTAGAACTTTTTTCATCATCCTTTTCATAAATACCTTTAGGATTAAAAATTTCTATTAAGGCCTTTAAAATGTCAAATTTATACTTAAAAATACCTAAAGTATTAACTTGAATTACTAAATAATCATTAAATTTATCTACAATCAGTCCTGGTAATCCATCTGCTTCACCAAAAATCAATCTGTAAGAATCAGAAAAATTCAATAAATTTTCTCTATAATTTTTGGCTCTTAGGATTTTATTCTTAAAAAAATCAAAATCAATAGTTTCATTTTTTTTAGTTAAAAGCCTTATTCTTATCAAAGAATTTGAATTATAATACCCTTTTCCCACAAAATTCTTATTATAGAAAACATCAACAATATCGCCATCTACAACATCTACATCATTCAAAATTTCATTAGAATAAATCCATGGATGTCCATTTAAAATTCTTGATTTAATATCTTTTTTTAAATTAATAATCATTTACAAACCTCCGAATAAAATGAAAAAATATCATCATAGGTAAAAGTAGCTGGAGTTTTTTTTATGTGTTTTGAATTCAAAGCATTTTTAGTAAATGAATCTATATCTTCACTCTTAAGTTTAGTACAATATCTATCCAAATTTAAATCATTTATAAAATTATTAAAATCTTCAAAAGAATAAAAAACATCATATAATGTATCTAATTTTTGAGGATTCTCAGAATTAATTTTTCTAATTACAGGCAATTGAAATAAGGCCGTTGCAACACCATGTCTAATACCATAATTAGAAGTTAAACCATAACCAAGTACATGAGGTAAAACAGTTCCTGTTTGAGAAATAACCATACCTGCATACATAGAAGCCAAAGAAAGATCATTTCTCAAAGAAAGATCATTTAAATTACTTTCAGAACTCAAAATAATTGGTAAAGTATTTTTAATCAATTCAAGAGATTTTTTAGCAAATAGATCAGTTAAATCTGTTGAAGTATTTGAAATTAAACCTTCTATTGAATGAGACATAGCGTCAACAGCTGTTGTTAAAGTTAAATCAAAATTTAATTCCAAAGTATATTTTGGGTCTACAAAACTAATATATGGAAAAGTTTTGAAATTTCCAAACCCTCTTTTATTGTTATTCATATCCGTAAGAACAGAATATTGAGTAACTTCAGAACCAGTTCCTGAAGTTGTCGTAATTTCTACAATCTTCAAAGCCTTATCAAAATTATTGTTATAAAGATCTTCAACATCAAAATCAGGATTAGCTATTAAAACAGCAAGAGCTTTAGCTGCATCCATAGGACTTCCTCCGCCAATACCTATTATAAAATCTACATTATTTTTAATACCAAAATTTTTAGCTCTTTCTATTATTTCAAAGTTGGGATTTTCACTCACATCATCAAATAGTACATGATCTATATTATACTTTTTTAAAACTGAAATTATATCATTATAAGCACCAGTTTTTTTAGCAGAAGACTTACCAGTTACAATCAAAGCTTTTTTACCTATATCTAAAAAATGATTATCATAATTAGAAATACAATCTATACCAAAAAAAACTTTAGTAGGATTAAAAAAAGAAAAATTCATACTATCATCCCCCTTTAAATACTCTAAATATTTTAACATAATATTGTTTAATATATTTTACGAAAGAATACATTATAACTATAAAAATGAACTTAAAAATAACATTAAATATAAATAATTAAAAATATATTTAAGTATAAGAATAAAAAAAATGTTAATATATATAGTAGATATAAAAACAAAAAATACAAAAACTTCAAATAAAAAAGGAGTATAAAAAAATGTTAAAAATAGGATTAGTTGGTTTACCAAATGTAGGAAAATCAACTTTATTTAATGCATTATCCAAACAACAAGTTCCAGCTGAAAACTATCCTTTTTGCACTGTAGAGCCAAATATATCAATAATAGAATATAAAGACTTCAGATTAGACAAAGTCTCTAAACTCTATAATTCTGCAAAAAAAGTAAATCCAACTATTCAATTTGTAGATATTGCAGGATTGGTTAAAGGTGCTTCCAATGGAGAGGGCCTTGGAAATCAATTCTTAGATCATATAAGTAAAGTAGATGCTATAGCTCATGTGCTTAGATCTTTTGAAGATGATAATATAACTCATGTATCAGGAAAAGTAGATCCAATTTTTGATGCTGAAATAATAGATTTTGAGTTAATACAAAAAGATCTTAGCACAGTTCAAAAAAGATACGAAAAAACCTTTAAATTAGCAAGAGCTGGAGACAAAGAAGCAAGAAAAGAAATCGAAATATTAGAACAGATAAAAGGACATTTAGAAAATACTAAACCTATAAGAAATTTTAAAAAGAATGAAAGAGATGAAGAAACCCAAAAAATAATAGATGAATTATTTTTATTAAGTGAAAAACCTATAATTTATGTTGCAAATATAGATGATTCAGAAAATTCTAAACAACTATCTAAAAAAATAAAAGAATACTCCGAAGAAATGGAATCTGATTATATTGAAATCCCATCAAAAATAATATCAGACATAAATCAAATGGATGAAGATGATAAAGAAATTTTTATGGAAGAATTTGGAATTAAGAATGACATATTAGATGATTTTATATTAGAATGTAAAAAATTATTAAAACAAATTACTTTTATAACAGCGAATGAAAATGAAAGTAAATCTTGGAATATAAATGAAGGTACAACGATATATGAAGCCGCTGGAAAAATACATACGGATATACAAAAAGGGTTCATAAAAGCTGAAATAATAAATTATCAAAATCTAAAAGAACTTGAAAATTTAAAAATTGCTAAAGAAAAAGGAATAATATCAATACATGGGAAAGAATATATATTGCAAGAAGGCGATGTAATATATATACATTTCCACTGATAAGGAAAAATAATGAAAGTATTAGGTTTGATAGTTGAATACAATCCATTTCATAATGGCCATAAATATCATATAAAACAAGCTAAAAAAATAGTCAACCCTGACTATACGGTTGCTGTTATGAGTGGTAATTTTGTTCAAAGAGGAGAACCTGCAATTATAGACAAATATGCAAGAACTGAAATAGCATTACAAAATGGAATAGATCTTTTATTAGAATTACCATTTGTATATTCAATACAAGATGCAGGAGGTTTTGCTCTTGGTTCAATAGGAACACTTCATAGAAGTAAAGTAGTTACGGATATAATATTTGGAAGTGAATCTGGTGATATAGAAATAATGAATGAAATAGCTCATATACTCTTATATCAACCGGGAAAATTTAAAAAATATATAAAATATCATTTGAAAGAAGGTCATTCATATCCAAACGCAAGGAAAAAAGCTTTATATGATTACTTTGAAAAAGATGATAAAAAAGATATAATATATAAAATAATAGAAAAATCCAATGATATACTTGGGATAGAATACTTAAAAAATTCCAAATTATACAATACAAATATTCACTTAAACTGTATAAAAAGAAAAAGTGCTGATTATAATGAAGAAAATTATACAGGAGAAATATCCTCTGCTACAGCAATAAGAAAAATAATATTAGATGAAAATTATAAACTTTTAGAAAAAACAATACCAGAAACCTCCTATCAAAAAATTCTTCAAGAAATAAATGATGGCAAAGGTCCTATAAGTTATGAAAATATGAGAGATATAATATTATACAAAACAAGGATAACTCCGAAAGAAGAATTAATAAAAATATATGGAGTAAAAGAAGGACTTGAAAAAAGAATAATAGAATCTGCTCAAAGAAGTTCAGATCTATCTGAATTGCTTGCAAATATAAAAACAAAGAGATTTACTTATACCAGAATAAAAAGAACAATCTTAAATATAATATTTGATATAACAGATGAAAAAATTCAAAAATTCAATGAATATGGACCTCAATATATAAGAGTACTTGGATTCAATAAAAAAGGTAAAGAACTCTTAAATCAAATGAAAAACAAAGTTAAATTACCAATAATCACTACTCCATCAAGATATATAAAAATATTAAATGAAATCAGAAAAAAAGAATTAAGCGAAGATATAATAGTACATTCAGATATGTTTTTAGAACAATTTAACTATGATATAAAAGCTTCAGAAATATACTCGCTTTTATATCAAAATAAAGAGAATTCAAAAAAATATAATGAATTAACCAGACAAATTATAATAAAGTAGGAGGTAATTTAATGAAAAAGATTCTTGTGATTGATTTTGGTTCTCAGTATACACAACTTCTTGCAAGAAGAATAAGAGAATTAGGGGTTTATTCTCATGTTGTACAATATGATGAAAATCCAGATTTAGAAGAAGTTAGTGGAATAATACTATCGGGTGGACCTGATTCTGTGTATGCTGAAGACTCTCCAGAAATACCTCAATATGTTTTTCAAAAAGAAATACCTGTACTTGGGGTATGTTATGGAATGCAATCTCTAGCTAAAATTTTTAATGGAGAAGTTAGAAAAGAAAAAGTTGCAGAATATGGAAGAACAACAATACATGTAGAAAAACAAAATAAATTATTTTCAAAAATACCTGAAGAATTCACTACTTGGATGAGCCATGGAGATTCAGTTGTAAAAGTTCCAGAAAATGCAGAAATATTAGCTAAAACAGAAAATGGATTAATAGCAGCTTTTCATTTCCTTGACAAACCATTCTATGCAATACAATATCATCCAGAAGTTAGGCACAGTGAATTTGGAACAGAAGTATTAGAAAATTTTATAATAGATATATGTCAAACGCCAAATGACTGGTCATTAAAAGATTTTATAGAGCATAAAATAGAAGAAATAAAAGAACAAGTTGGAGATGAAAAAGTAATAATAGCTCTTTCTGGTGGAGTAGACTCTTCAGTAGCAGCTGTTTTAATAAACAAAGCAATAGGAAAAAATTTAAAAGCAGTTTTTGTTGATCATGGACTATTGAGATTAAATGAACCAGAGGATGTAAGAAGAATATTTAGAGAAATAATGGGACTTGATTTGACAGTTGTAAATGCCCAAGAAAGATTCTTAAATAAATTAAAGAATATTGAAGATCCAGAGAAAAAAAGAAAAATAATAGGTGAAGAATTCATAAGAGTTTTTGAAGAAGAAGCTAAAAAATCAGGAGATGTAAAATATCTTGCCCAAGGAACAATATATTCAGATGTAATAGAAAGTGCGGCTTCAGGTAAAAAAACATCAAAAATAAAATCACATCACAATGTTGGTGGATTACCAGAA
Organism: Oceanotoga teriensis; assembly: GCF_003148465.1. Taxonomy (NCBI): domain Bacteria; kingdom Thermotogati; phylum Thermotogota; class Thermotogae; order Petrotogales; family Petrotogaceae; genus Oceanotoga; species Oceanotoga teriensis. The sequence continues at coordinate 254,354 of NZ_QGGI01000001.1, read as the reverse complement.
AAAATGGATTTAAAAATAATAGAACCATTAAGAGAATTATTCAAAGATGAAGTTAGAGCAGTTGGAGAAATATTAGGAATACCTAAACACATATTATATAGACATCCATTTCCTGGACCTGGATTATCTATAAGAGTCATAGGTGGAATAACTCAAGAAAAACTTGAAATATTAAAAAAAGTTGATAATATATTTATAGAAACATTAAAAGAAAAAAATTGGTATGATAAAGTTTGGCAAGCATTCGCAGTTTTAACTCCCGTCAAAACTGTTGGAGTTACAGGGGACACAAGAAAATACGAAAATGTAATATCTTTAAGAGCAGTTGATTCTGTAGAAGGAATGACTGCAGATTGGAGTAGAATACCATTTGATATACTTGATCTTGCATCCACAAGAATAACAAATGGTGTAGACGGTGTTGGAAGAGTAGTTTATGATATAACAAGTAAACCACCTTCAACAATTGAGTGGGAATAATACTAAAAATATATTTTTAAACAACCTTTCATCTTTTATGGATGAAAGGTTGTTTTTTGATATAATATGATTAATAAATAAAATGGAGGGACAAAATGAAAATTACATTACAAGCATATCTTAAAAATAGTGTTGAAGCAGTTAATCTATATATAAAAGCATTTGATGCCGAGTTAGGGTACAATGTAAAAAATGAAGATGGAACTTTTTTACATGCTGAAATTATAAAAGACCAAAAACATATTATATCTATAAGCGAATCGAATGACTGGGATAAATCAGGAGAAAATATGCAATTTTGTTTGAACTTTGGTAAAGAAAATAAAGATAAACTAATGAGAGCATATGAGATTTTAAAGATTGATGGAAATATTATATTTCCATTAGGTCCTTGTGATTGGAATGAAATGATGGCTGATTTAATAGATAAGTTTGGAATTAGATGGTATATAGCATTATAAAACGCGTTTTTTTCTGAATTTTCTAAAAGAAACACCTTGCATCTTCTTTTTAAACATTATAAAATGTAGTACTGCGTCTATAAACCATTGAATTACCATTATACCCCAAACATATTCTAAAGGTAATTTTAGTAAAAATACAGAAACAAATATTAAAGGCAATCTTATAGCCCAATTTGTAAATAAAGATATGAAGAATGGTGTTTTAGTATCTCCGTATCCTTTTAATGCTCCTGCATATACCATTGAAATAGCCATTGTTGTTTGTTCAAAAGCGGCTATTCTTAAACTTTTTTTCCCAAGTTCAATAGTTAATGGATCATCTATAAAAAGACCTATAAAAAATTCTGGAAATATAAAGTATAAAAAAGCAAAACTTGTCATTATAATAGATCCCAGTAGAGCAGAAATTCTTGCGAACTTTATAGCAGAATCTTTATCTTTAGCTCCGATCATCTGACCTACAAGAGAAGTTGCAGCAACACTAAAGCCCCAACCGGGCATAAAAGATATACTTTCAACTGTTGTGACTATTTGATTTGTTGCGGCTGATAAACTACCTAAACCAGTTAAAACTATTGCAACATTTAAAAGTCTACCAAGACTGAAAGCCCCCTCTTGAAATCCAGATGGTATTGCTAATTGGATTATTTTTTTTGTGAATTCTTTATTTTTATCAAATATTAATTTAAATTTTATTTTCAAATCTGAAAATTTAAAATAATAAAAACTCAAAAATAAAAATGAAACAAAAAAAGCTATTAATGTTGCCAGAGCAGAACCTGCAACACCCATTTCTGGCATTCCAAACTTTCCATATATTAAAACCCAATCTAAGAAAATATTTAAAATATTTGAAATTCCTGCAGATATGAGTGAAATATCTGTTCTACCTATGCCTCTCAATCCAGAATTTAAAAGAGAAGACATCATATTAAAAAAGACTCCTATAGTTGCAAATTTCATATATTCCATAGAGTACAAAAAGACTTGTTCTTTGGCTCCCATTATAGAGACAACCTGAGATTTAAAAATAAATAAAAGTATAGAAACTAATAGAGAAACTAAAAATCCTATTCTTAAACCATTTGCAAGATATATCTCAGCTTCATCCATTTTTTTAGCCCCAAATTTTTGAGCCACAAGAGAAGTTATGGGAACACTTATACCGATTGTAACCATTATTCCGGCTATTGTATACAGTATTTCGGTACTTATTCCAACAGCACTTACAGCATCATTGCCACCCCATCTACCAATAAAAGCGGTATCTATAACCCAAACTAGCATAAATAGAACCATTTCACCAACAGCTGGTAATGCAATTTTTAAGACTTTTTTATATTTGTTCATATGCAACCTCCGAAAATTATACAAATATATAATCTAAAAAAATACTAAAAAATAAACTATCACCTATATTAATAATATAAGATCAAGTTTATTTTAATATAATTATACCAGTTAATATTCTTATAAATATTAAAAATTTATATCAAAAAAACGAATATTACATATAAAGAAAAAATGTTTAAAATAAAAAAAATAAAAATCTGTTAATATATATATGAGAGGAGTGAGTTTATGAAAATAAATGTATATAATACGCCAACAGATGATGTTAAACAACATGACATATATATATTAATAGATATTTTAAGAGCAACATCTACTATAACTACCTTATTTTATTGTGAAGCAAAAAAAGTTTCGCTTTTTGGAGATATTGAAAAGGCAAAGCAACAAAAAGAAAAAGATAATAATATAATATTAACTGGTGAAAGAAATGCTATAAAAGTTGAAGGATTTGATTATGGAAATTCTCCATTAGAAATGATATTAAACAAAAACGATATAAAAAATAAAGAAATTATAATAACCACTACAAATGGTACAAAAGCTTTTCAAAAAATCTATGAAAAAGGAGAAGTAATAGCTCTTTCAAATTTAAATATAAAAAGTATTTATGAATATATAGAAAATAAAAATTATAATGATATAGGAGTAATGTGTGCTGGAACTAATAATAACTTATCTTTAGAAGATATTTATGCTGCAGGAAAATTTATAAATTTTTTTAAAAAAGATCTAATATTAAATGATTCGGCAAAATTAGCTTTAAATATTTCCAATCAATCTAAAGATTATATAAAAAAATCAGATCACTCACAAAGATTAATAAAACTTGGGCTTATAGAAGACTTGAATTATTGTTTTGAAGAAAATGTATATAACTTTTTTGGAAAATCCAAAAAAGGAGAGAAAAGTATGTATAAACACATTATAAATGGAGGTGTTTAAATGAAAGATTTTATATTTGAAAATAAGACTAAAATTATTTTTGGTGAAGACAAAGTAGAACTAATAGGAAAAGAATTAAGAAAAGGAAACATAAAGAAGGTTTTATTAGTTTATGGAAGAAATTCTATAAAGAAAACAGGATTATATGATAGAATAATCAATTCATTAAAAAATAAAAATATAGATTTTGTTGAACTTTCAGGAGTAAAACCAAATCCCATACTTTCAAAAGTTCAAGAAGGTATAAATATTGCAAAAGATAATAATGTAAAAGGAATATTAGCAGTTGGTGGAGGAAGTGTAATAGATTCTTCAAAAGCTATAGCAGCTGGTTTTTATCATAATGGAGATATATGGGAAGCTTTTGAAAAAAAATCAAAAATAACAAAAGCATTACCTATATATACTATTTTAACTCTTTCAGCAACAGGTTCAGAAATGAATGGAAATGCTGTAGTTACAAATGATCAAACAAATCAAAAATGGGATTTTTTTTCAAAAAAAGTTTATCCTCAAGTTTCTATAATAGATCCTAAAATACAATCTACATTACCAAAAAAACAGACAATAAATGGTGCTGTTGATACTATAAGCCATGTAATGGAATTTTATTTTGATCCAACTAAAAATACTATGATACAGGATGAAATTTCGGAAGGGATAATAAGAACTGTTATGAAATCTACTGAAAAATTATTACAAGATGAAAATGATTATGAATCAAGAGCTGAATTATGTTGGTCTTCAACTTTAGCTTTAAATGGTCTTTTAAGTACTGGTAAAATGGGTGGAGATTGGTCTTCTCATATGATAGAACATTCTGTTTCAGCTATTCATGATATTTCTCATGGTGAAGGATTAGCGATTGTTTTCCCAGCGTGGTTAAAGTATATACAAGATGATGGAGTTGAAAAACTCGATAGATTTGCTGAAAAAATCTTTGGAATAGATACAGGAAATCCAAAATTTGATGCAGAATTAGGTATAACAGCTTTAAAAGATTGGTACAGAAAAATAGGACAACCAGTATCATTTTCAGAAATAAAAATAACAAAAGAACAATTAATAAAAATTGCTGAAAATGCTTCACAAATAGCCCCATTTGGAAAGATGAAAAAATTAGATTATAAAGAAATTTTAGAAATATTAAATATAGCCTATTAATTTTTTTTATAATGTCTGGGAGGAAAAAGTTTTGAAAAGTATTAAAAAACTAAATAAAAGTTTAATATTTAGTTCTTTTATCATATTATTACTTTTAATTACAATACTTTTATTCATAAACATAGAAAATATTGGGTATCAAAAAAATGCAGATAATACAAAAATAATTTTACAAACAACTAATTCAATAATGTCAGATTTATATTATTTAAAAAGTAATGATATGAATATTATTTTAAAAAATGAAATTTTAGAAAACATAGAAAAACTTGAAAAAAATGATTCAGAATTAAAACAAAAATTTTCTATTATAAAAGAACAAATAGAAAAAGAAGAATTAGACACTGAAAAAACAATAGCAATTTTTTCAGAATATGCTTCAAATATGTCTGATTCAAATAAAGAATATTTTAATTTATTTTTTAAAAAAATAAATAACTATCTCATAATACTTATATTTGGAATAATATCTGTAATAATAATTTCTGTTCTTATAAGTAGATATTCTTCAAAGTCTTATAATAGAATATACAAAGAAATAAAAAAATTAAAGAATGTAATAAATTTTAATGAAGAAAAGTTTGAACAAAATAGTTACTGGGAAGAAGAAAAAGAAATAAATAATATTCTTTTAAAGACAAGTAAAGAATTAATATTAAATAGAAGACTCATAGATTTGGGTAATTTTGGAACTTTATCTGAATTATTACCAAAAGTTATGGAACAAATAGAAAATTATATTCCTGTTGATAGATTATCAGTTGCTTTTATAGATTCTTTTGATAATGTCATTGCAGAAACTGCTGTTTCAAAGTTAAAAGAGGTTTATCTTGAACCAGGATTTATAGAAAGTATAAAGAAGACAACACTTGAAAAAATAACAAAAGAAAAAGATAATTATAGAATAATAAATGATCTTGAAAAACATTTTAATACTATAAATAAATCTCAATCTACATTTCTTTTATTAAAAGAAGGTATAAAATCAAGTCTTACAGCACCTATATTTTTTGATGGAAAATGTTATGGGTTTATATTCTTTTCATCCAAAGATAAAAATTCTTATAATGAAGATCATAAAAAATTTGCAAAAAAAATAGTATATACGTTAAAACAAAATATATATAGTCATTTTATAGTTCAACAAATGATAGCTGCAACTGCATCTGGATTTGTTAAAATAGTTGAAGGAAAAGACAATGAAACTGGTAATCATATAGTTAGAGTTTCAAATTATTCAAGAATTATAGCTAAAGAAATAGCAAAAGAAGATAAAAAAATGACTCCAGACAAGATAAGGGAAATATATTTATTTTCGCCATTACATGATATGGGAAAAGTTGGAATTCCTGATGGAATACTCTTAAAACCAGGTAAATTAACTAAAGAAGAATTTGAAATAATGAAAAAACATGTAAATATTGGTACAAAAATACTTACAAATATGAATCAAAAATTAAAAAGTTTTATAAATTATGATTTTTTAAATACTGCAATAGAAATAACCTCAGATCATCATGAAAGATACGATGGCTCTGGATACCCTAAGGGTAAAAAAGGTAAAGAAATATCTATGAGTGGCAGAATAGTAGCAATTGCAGATGTATTTGATGCATTAACCAGTAAAAGACCTTATAAAGAAGCATTTTCTATTGAAGAATCGCTCGATATAATAAAAAATGAAACGGGAACACATTTTGATCCTTTGGTTTTTGAAGCATTTTTAAAAAACATGGATGAAATAAAAAATATATATGAAAAATATAAAGAATAAATTATAAAAACAGAAAATCTATAGTATTATAGATTTTCTGTTTTAAAATTTTTATATACCTATTTCAATTATATTTGGCATATTTTTAATATATTCAAATATTTCAGTATCATGAGTTGTAATGATTAAAATTTTATCTTTTGAAAAACTTATAACTTTATTTAATGTTTTTAATTTAGTTTCACTATCCATATTTGAAAAAGTTTCATCAAGAACTATTATATCTTTATCATCATGGAAATTTAAAACACGAGCAAGACCTATTCTCTTCTTTTCGCCGCCCGAAATGACCTCATTATTATTCTCTCCAATAGAAGTTTCTAATCTTTTAGCTATGGAATCAAGATTTAATTCAGTTAAAAGATTGGTTGATATTTTTTTATCAGAATTAAAATTTATATTATACATAATTGTCTCATTAAATATATATACATCTTGAGGTATATACATTATTCTTTTATTCAAAGATTTTAAAGAAATATCTTTTATATCTTTATCATTATTTATATAAATTTCACCATCATGAGGTAATAAGTCTAAAATAGAGTTTAAAAAAGAACTTTTACCTTTTCCAGATATACCTTTAATTATATAAATATTACCTTTTTGGAAATTTAAATTTAATTTTTCAAATAAAGTATTATTTCCAAGTGTCAAGCTAAGATTTTCTGTTTTAATATTATCAATGCAATCAACATCTATTGCTTTCTCTTCTGTAGGTATATTAAATATTTCATATAAAGGATTTATTAACCCTTTTATGTTTGTGAAATTACTCTGTAAATGATAAACTTGATGAATTATTGGCAAAATATAAGGTGAATATATAAAAAGAGTTAATGTTTTTGATATATCAAAAGTACCATTTTTATTTTGTAATAAAGCATATACAATTAATATTAAAATAATCCCAAATTCAGAAACAGTTGTTAAGTTTCTATATTTAGACATCTTGACTTCTGCTTCATTTGAAGATTTTAAATAATCTTTAAAATTTATATCGAGTTCATCATTTAAAGCTTTAAAAGGCATTAAATATCTTATATCAACATTGCCTATTATGAAATCTTTAAATTTAGAAGTCATTTTTCCATAAAATTTTCTTTCTTTAATTTTTGAATCCTTAATTCCATTACTCATATTTTTTGTTAATAAAAAGAATAATATACACCAAATAAATAAAGCTAAAAAAACTTTTATATCTATTTGAGATATAAAAAAAGCTAAAGCTATGATTCTAATGATTATATCAAATAATAAAAATACTGAAGAATTCAAAGCATTTTTTATTTCTTCGGTATCAGAAAGTATAATTCTTACAAAATCAGTTTGAGAGATTTTTTGGAAAATACTTAAATTTGAATTAAAAATTTTATCTATTATTTTTTTTCTTATATCAAAAACTATATTTTGTGTATAGATATTAAAATATTTATCCGAAAAAATACTTGAAAAATACATTGTCAATCCAAAAATAATTATTGAAGGAACTATTAATAAAAAACTTTTATAATCCATAGTATTTACATTATCTAAAATAACTTTAAAAAGATAAGGTATAGAATAACCTAAAAAAGTTGAAAATGCCATCAAAATAAGTGTAAAAAATAACTTTTTCTTATGTTTAAAAATTATTTTAAACAAAAAAGAATATCCCCCCATAACAATTAAGCCCCCTTACAAATAATTTTTAAATGTTAATCATTAAAAATTATACACTAATTAATTTATCATTTCAACAAAAGAATAAATCATTGTCATATAAAATATATAACAATGATTTATTCTTTTCAAATGTAATTTTTTAAAATATCTATTAATTTATTATTTTCAAAGTGTTTTCTAATACCAAATCTTATAAAACTATCATAACCAAATGAAGAACAATCTCTTACCATCATTTTATTATTATTTAAGACTTCTATCAATTCTTTTTTATTATTAACTCTGCAAAAGAAAAAAGGAGATTTATTATCTGTATCAAGTATGGCATTTATCCTTCTTCTTTCAATATCCAATAAATTCATAGAATATTTTAAAAATTCACCATCATCTTTTAACATCTTGATTAAAAACAATTTTCCTATTGAACCTATACTCCAAGGCATTTTGAATTTTTTCATTTTATCATAAGGGTCTATAAAATAACCTACTCTTATTCCTGGTAAAGAATAAGATTTTGTATATGTTCTTAGATGAATAGCTCCCTCAAATGTCCATTTTTTTTCCCAATCATTAGAATCAAAAAGTATGAAATCCAAAAAAGCATCATCAAGTACAGGAATATTATTTTTTGATAAATTTGATTCAACAAAATTTTTTATAGTATTATAATTTAAAAAATCTCCATTTGGATTTTTTGGATTATTTAAAATTACAATACAATTATTATATTCATGATTCATTACAGAATCAACTATATGTACATTTTTATTGAACAATTTTGCAACTCTTTCATATTCTCCATAAGATCCTTTTTCTATTACTACATCATTATTAAAAGCCATATTTAAAAGATAAAGAGATTCAGTAGTTCCAGCACATAAGTTTATATCATGAGATATTTTTTTACTTATAGACTCTTCTATATCTTCAAAATAAATATATCTTGAAGAAAGAGTATTTAGTTCTATTTCATAATTATCAAAAAATTTTGGAAAAAATGGATTTACAGATATAGAAAAATCAATCCAGGAAAGAGGAACATTTCCTCCATGTTTAACATGTAAAAACTTTTCATAAGCCATAATAAAATCACTCCGATCAAAATAGTTAGTATGCATATAAATATATAATACATTAAAGATTTTTTTAGAGATTTTTGATCCGGTAAATCATATTCAGGATTTATATTATAAACACCTTCTTTTTTTAAATTCACTTTTAAAAGTCCTGCCATACAAGACATAGATTTAGTTCCATTTATTTTTATTTTTCCGAATTTAAAAAATGATTTACTTACTTTAATAGGAGAAAATAATACAAAAAATAAATAACTCAATCTTGCAGGAATAAAATTTAATACATCATCTGTTCTTGCAGCAAATTTACCATATTTTTCATATTTTTCATTTCTATATCCAATCATAGCATCCATTGTGTTTGCTATTCTAAAGAATACTATTCCATAAACACCAAATAAAAAATAATAAAATATAGGAGATAGAACAGAATCAACATAATTTTCTGCCAATGTTTCAACTGCTGCCGAATAAAGTTCTTTTTTTGAAAGCTTGGAAGTATCTCTACTAACTATCATTGAAACATTATATCTCAATTTACTTAAATCATCAGTGTCACATTTTTTTACATGAGTATATAATGAAGAAATAGCAAAAGAAGAACTTATAAAGAAAATATATATTATTATTGAAAATATCATATTCAATTTAGAAATCAAAAATAATAATCCCATAAAAAAAGCTTCTATTAAAATAAAACTCAAAAAACCAAAAAAAATAGAATGTTTGAATTTTTTATCAAAGAAAGATATAAATTTTCCCATATAATATACAGGGTGAAAGATTAAATATGGTTCTCCAAAAATCAAATCTATAAAAAAAGAAATAATTAATGCCATGATAAAATATCCTCAAAATTTATATGTTTAGATATTTCTTTTGAAAAGTTGTTAATTTGATCATATAAAGAATAAGAATTATATTTTTTTATGGATAATCCTTTTTTAGTTCTCAAGAAATTCAAAAAATCATCTGTAAAATGGTCATTGTTAAATAAACCATGCATATAGGTTCCTATTACATTTTCTTTTATGAAACCATCTTTATATTCATTACCATTAATATCTTTTATTGTGCAAAAATAATGATCATTTGTTTCAGTATGACCATGTCTTATTTCAAATCCTTCTATATCATAATTGGAATTCAAAAAATTTAAATATCCTTTTTTTATACCTGTTATTTTTTCTTTTTTAAATATAGTTTTTAAAGGTATTAATCCAATTCCTTCAATATTTTCATTATTTTCAAAATTATCTTCAATATTTTCAGTTAACATTTGAAATCCACCACAAATTCCCATTATAATGGAATTATTTTGTTTGCATTTTAAAATATAATCATCAAATCCATTTATTCTAAGCCATTTTAAATCTTCAACAGTAGACTTTGAACCTGGAATTATCAAAAGATCTGGAATTGAATTATCTGGTTTTTCTATGTATTTTATTCCATTTTTCCAAGATAAAGGATCAAAATCAGCAAAATTAGATATATGAGGGGTTTTTATTATTCTTATATCAATATCACCAGATTCAAAATTCCATTTTTTCATTGAATCTTCATCAGGAATATTATGTTTTGCATAAGGAACTATTCCCAAAGTTGGTTTATTATATTTGTCTAATAAATATTTTAATCCATCATCAAGCATTTCTTTTTTTCCATAATATTTATTAAATATAAAACCTTTCACTAAATTTTTTTCTTCTTCATTAAAAATTTCCATGGTGCCAACAATACTTGCAAAAGATCCTCCTAAATTTATATCAGTTACAATAATAGTATGAGCTTTTACAGCTTTAGCAACAGCCATATTTGTTATATCATATTTCATTAAATTTACTTCTGCTGGACTACCAGCTCCTTCGATTATTACATAATCATTCTCATCTAATAATTGATTTAAAATATTAATACCTTTATCAAAAAATTCTTTTTTTCTATCAGACATATAGTCTTTTGGAGAATATTTATTATAATATTTACCATTAAAAATCACATAAGTTTTTCCATTTTCTGGTTTTAAAAGAATAGGATTAAATCTTACAGAAGGGAGCTTTTTACAAGCAATAGCTTGAATATATTGAGCAACACTCATTTCTCCACCTTCTATTGAGCACATTGAATTTAATGACATATTCTGCATTTTGAAAGGAGCAACTTTAAAACCTAATTCTGTTAAATGATTACATATTACTGTTGAAATCAAAGTTTTTCCTGCATCAGAAGATGTACCAACTATCATTATAGGAATTCCCATAAAAGTTCCTCCTTTGAAGAAGATTTAAAATATAAATGAGAATAACTTCCCAATGTTTTATTTTTCAATATTCCACTTTTAAAAGTATTTTTAGATGATTCCATGATTATATTAAAAGCATTTATTTCTTCATTATAATTCATATCGCTATAATGGAATTCATGACCCTTTATTTCAAAATCATTTAGTTTTATATTTTGATATCCAAAAGTTTTAAACATTCTATTTTGCATATAACTATCACAATCAAAAAATCCAACCATTTTATAATTATTTATAGATTTGCTCAAGTACATAAAACCACCACATTCAGCAATTACTGGTTTTTCTGAATTGCAAATTTTATTTACAGATCTTAACATCGATTTATTTTTTGATAATTTTTTTAAAAATAATTCTGGATATCCGCCTGTAAAATAATAGAAATCAGCATCTGGAATTTCTTTATCATTTAAAGGTGAAAAATAAAGTATTTCTAAACCTTTATCTTCAAAATATTTCAAATTATCTTCATATAAAAAATTAAAAGCTTCATCTTTTGAAATTGCTATTTTTTTATTTTTATAATCGAGTTTATTTTTATTAAAAATTTTTTCAGAATCATAATTTAAGTTTATTTGATGAGATAAAATATTGATATCTATATTGTCTCGTATCAATTTAGAAGCATTTTCAGCAACTTTCAAAAAATCATCTTCATGTATATTTAAACCAAGATGTCTATCTTTAATATTTAATAAATCAGATTTAGGAAATCTAAAAACATTTTTAATTCCAGTTTCTTCAATTATACTTTTTTTCTGTAAATTAAACATCTTCTCTGATTTGCTTTTTGTTATTATTATACTTTTAATATTTGAACGAGCTGAATTTTTAATTCCATTTATTATTGGCCCAATAGTATGAATAGAAGGATAACTTTCTATCAATAATGTTACTGGTAATTCTAATTTTGAAGCTATATCATCAGAAGAAGCCTCATTTTTTCTTACCCCATCGAGAAGACCCATTGCTCCCTCTATAACAATATTTTCATTTTTATTTTCTTTACATATTCCATAAAAATGATTATTTAATCTATCTTTATCTAAGAAAAAAGAATCTAAATTATAACTTTTTTTACCAGTTATTTTCATGTGTAAAATAGGATCTATAAAATCTGGTCCTGTTTTAAATGAAATAACATCTTTTTTCAAAAGGTTTAATAATCCCATAGTAAAAGTTGTTTTTCCAGAACCAGTAAATAAAGATGTAATAAAAAATGATTTAATTTTTCTCATCTCACTTTCTTAAAAAATCTATAAGATCTTTATTTGTAACTATATTTTCATTAACAGTTTCATTTAAAATTCTGCTCAAATAAGAATTAATATCATTTGAAGATAAAATTGAATTAGGTTCGAATTTATTTGATTTACTATCAACAATATCATTATAAAAAGCAGTTTCAGCATATAAATGCTGAATATCTCTGTAGTTTATATCAGAGAAATCTCCAAATAAATGACCATCTTTATTGATTTCTTTTTTGAAATATTCAGGAGTTTTAAAAGGAATCATTAAAAAATCTATAGCAATAGTTGAAAAAGATATTTTAGATACTTTTTCATCATTATATAAATAATGATTTGAAGTTAAATAATCATTATGAATCAATTTATAAAATTCAACAATAGAATAATAAACTCTTGGAGTAGGTCTTGAAATTATTTTTTCATCTATTATTATTATATTATCATTTCTGACTGCTTTAATAGCATTAAAACCAGATTCATTTTTTATTATATCTTTACTTATTTTATTCATAGCTCCTTTTTGAGCGATATAATATTCTACTTTATCTCCATTTTCAATTAATTGTTCTTTTGAGAATTCAGATATAGTAGAGCCTTCAACTACTTGAATAGCTTCATCAGCTACATTAAAAAGACCAGATCTTTTTAAAACATAATCGGCAATTGAACCATTTGCAGTTGTTTTAAAATTTTTATGTATAGATTCAAAAAATATCTCAGTTAAATCATTTTGTTCTATTTTTGGTAGTTTATTTACTTTTAATTCAAATTCTTTTATTAAAGCTTTTGATTCATCTATTTTACCAGTTAAAATTCCAAGTTTTTCCCAATAAGGAAATACATCATCAAATGTTTCAGGCTGTAATGAAACAACTGTAATTCCAAAAGCTTCTAATTTTTCAACTAAATCACCATATCTTCTATAAATCATAGGTCTTATTAATACAAGATCTGGATTTAAAGAGATAAATTTTTCAACATCTTCTTTATAACTTATTGCTGGAAGATTTTTAAAATTTGGTGGAAAAGCTTCACTAGTTGATACAGCTATTAAAGAATCCTTTGCTTCCATATAAAATATGTTTTCTGTATGACCTCCATACAATGAAATTATTCTTTTAAAAGGTTTATCAACCTTTATTACATTTCCAGAATCATCTGTAAATGTATATGGATATGCAAATGATAAAAGTGTGATCAATAAAAAGATAAACAAAATACTAAATTTTTTCATATAAATTTTCCTCCTCTGGTATAATGGAAATTATTTTATTTTTGTTTTTAAATATTTTAAAATTCATATTATATAAATTAAAAAGATTATCCTCATTTATCGTTTCTGATAAAGGTCCTTTTGTTATTATTTGACCATTTTTCATAAATATTAATTCATCGCAATAATTTATTGCACAGTTAATATCATGAAATATAGAAATTACAGTTTTATTTTGAGTTTTAACTAAATTTTTCATATCTTTTAAAAGCATATGAGTATAATAAATATCAAGATTTGAAGTGGATTCATCTAAAAGTACTATTGGAGTATCTTGAACAAGTGCTTTTGCAAAAAATACTCTTTGCTTTTCTCCTCCACTTAATTCCATAACTGAATTATTGTTTAAAAGGTTAAAATTAAATTTGTTATATATTTTATCAACCATTAAATAATCTTCTTCAGAATATCCTTTTAAAAATTTTTTGTGTGGATGACGTCCCATCAAAAGTATTTCTTTTATTGAAAAAGGAAAATCAAGATAAAAATTTTGTGGAACTAATGAAATCATTTTGGCAACTTCTTTTAAATGTAATTCTTTTATATTTTTCCCGTTTAAAAAAACTTTACCTTTATAATTATTTTTAATTGCCGAAATTATATCTATAAAAGTACTTTTACCCGCACCATTAGGGCCAAGTATTCCATAAAATTTTCCTTCTTCAAAACATAAATTCACATTTTTTAATATTTCATGTTCATTTATTGAATAATTTAGATTCACTGTTTCGAGTATCATTAAGAATGCCTCCTTATTTTCTTTCTCATAACGAAAACAAAGAAAGGTGCTCCAGTTAGAGAAGTTAAAATTCCAATAGGCAATTCTACAGGAAGAATTATTCTTATAAAATTATCAGCAAATGATAATAATAAAGCTCCCACTAAAGGGGTATAAAAAATCAATTTTTTATTATCAGAACCCCATATAAATCTACATATATGTGGTATTATCAAACCAACAAAACCAATTATGCCTGTCCTTGAAACTACAATAGCACTCAATAAAGAAGCTATGATGAGCAAAAAAACTCTTATTAAAGTTGTATTTATTCCTAAATTCTTTGCATTTCTGTCTCCAAGAGATAGAATATTCATCTTATCTGCAAAAAAATATATAATTATTAAAGTTGGAAAAAATACTGAAGAAATCATTATAAAATCATCCCATGATTTTGAAGTAAAAGATCCCATCAACCAAAATACTATTGAGCCAACTTCTTCATCAGCCAAATATTTCATAAAACTCAAGCCGGCAGAAAAAAATGAATTGACAATTATTCCAGATAATATTAATGATGTTTTAGTTATTTTTTTATTTGTATATGATATACATAGAGTTAATATTAAACTTAAAATTGCAAACATAAAGGAAAAGAAAGATATTGTAAAAAGACCAAAAATTTGAATATTAAATAATAAAGCTAAAGCTGCTCCAAATGAAGCTCCTGATGATACTCCTAATATATAAGGATCTGCGAGAGGATTCAATAAAACAGCTTGAAATATTAATCCAGATAAACCTAAAGCTGCACCTGCTATTGTAGAAGTCAATATTCTTGGTATTCTAACTTCAAAAATAACATACCAAAATTTCATGAATTCATCTTTTAAAGAATTATTAGATATTTCAGAAAAAATCATTTTTATAGTTGTAAAAAATGGTATTTCAATAAATCCTTTTGAAGTATAAAAAACAATACTTATAAAAAGAAGTAAAAATAATATTAAATAAGATATATTATATTTTTTCAATAAAATTCACCTTTTTCATAATATATTTTTTTAATTTTTCCATATCATAGAAAATTTTTTTATTTGTGTTTTCTTTATATGATAAAAGAAATATTTCAATATTTTTAGAAAGAAAAAATTCAATTTTTTCTTTTGTTTTTGATTGAGAACCAGAATCTTTTATTAAAACACATGAAATATCATATTTTTTAATTATTTCTTCAAACCATTCAATATCGAATATTTTAGAAGGTTCAAAATTAAAGTTTATACCATAATTAATTTTTTCAATACTTCTACTGACTATTAAAAAGTTATTAATATCAGAAATTTTATTTAAACTTTTAATTATTTCAGTTGTTCCTTTATAACCCATTAAACTTAGGATTTTAGTATGTTTTTTTATTATGTTCATTGTCATAGTGTCATAACCATAATATTTTTTATCAAAGTTTGAAGATCCTCTGGAAAATCTTAAAACTTTATTTTTAGGTAAATTTATATATAATTTTTTTATATTTTTTGCAAATGGATGAGACATATCTATCAAAAGATCATAGAAATAAGTTTTATCAGTTTTTACAATAATTTTATTATTAAAAAATCTTATACTATTAATTCTTGAATTAATAGTATTATTATTAAATTTTGAATATATATTTTTGAAATGTATATTGAATTTGATATTTTTATCATATAAAAAATTTGCCAATTCTTTTGATTCAGAAGTGCCTCCAATTATTCCTATTCTCATTTAACATAGCCTCTTGGGACAACTAATTTTTCATTTATTTTAATAGTTTTTTCGTCACAAAAATATACAACACTCATCATATCAACTGAATCTATCCAATCATAATTGTCACAATGACTTATTAATATCTGTTGTGAATCCATAAAGGCATTTTTTACTACACATACATAAAAATTATTTCTTATATTCTTGAATATATCAAAAGCTTTTTTTAATTGCCAATCTCTTGTTTTACTTTTAGGATTATAAATTACAGTAGAAACACCGCTTTCAGCAAAACATTCAAGCCTTTTAACTATAGTTTGCCAATCTACTAATATATCACTTAAACTTATCACTGCATAATCTAAAGTTAAAGGTGAGCCTATTATAGATGCAGCTGAATTAGCAACTGTAATTCCAGGAATAATTTCTATATCAACTTTATAATTTTTTGAAAGTTCTAAAGCTAAAGAAGCCATTCCATAAACTCCAGAATCACCACTTGATATAAGACTAACTTTTTTACCGGATTCAGAAAGTTCTAAAGCTTTAATTACTCTTTCAGTTTCTGTTCGCATACCAGTACAAATATATTCAGCATGTTTAAAATCATTTTTAATTCTTTCTACATATTTTGAATAACCCACAATTATGTCAGAATTATTTAATATTTCAATAGATTTCTTTGTCATAAATTCTATATTATTTGGTCCTATACCTACTATAAATAATTTATTATTCATAAAAAACCTCCGGAACTTCTTCAATTTTATAATTATTCAATCTCCACAAAGGAGCTGAAATTTCATATATAACAAATTTCGAATTATTATTTTTGCCTTCAAAAACTTTATTTCCATTAAAAGAGCCTAAAAAGGCAGATGGTTCTGATACTGCTATTGCATTTGTAGCTCTTTTTACATATTCATTCCCCTTTATATTTAGGAATCTTGCAGCCTTATTTAAAGAATTCGATGTAAAAGAATTGGAATTATAAATATTATTTAATCTTAAAAATCTATGAAAAGTTTTTGTATTCCATTTTTTTTCTATTGAAGCAACATTATTTATTCTATTTAAAAAATATTTTGGTACTGTCTCATGAAATTCTTTATTTAATGTTTTAAAATCAGTATTTTTATGAAACCCGATTCCAAGAGTATACTTTTTTGAAAATAAAGAAATATTTTTATCTTCTCTATCTAAATAGATAATAGGATTTTCAGAAATCTTGAAATTTTTTGGTATATAAAAATTTTTAAAATCTTTGCTAACAGGCAAATATTGATTATTTAAAATATAATTATTTATATATAATATATGTTTTTTTTCTACAAAAAGATTATTATCTCTGCAAAATAAATCTAAACCAGTTAATCCGTTTATATCTGTTGAGGTGGTATAAACAAAATTTGAATTAGAATTAATTGATAAAAGTTCTCCAATTCTATGACCACCTGCCATATGTGAACCACATAATAAAGTTAAATTTTTAAATTTTTCATCATATACAAATATTGAAGGATCAGTTGTTTTATCTTTTAAAAAATCAGAAATCATTCTTACAACAATACCAGAACTTCCTATGAATATTATTGAATCGAAGAAATCAAAAGCCATCTTTATTTTTTCTTTTAAAGAGCCTTTTTTTATTTCAAATATATTTAATTCATTGAAAAATCTTGGTATTTTTATTTTTCTTATCGAAATTAAGCAAATTTTCATGACTCTATCTCTGTTCTACAACCATGAGAAAATTTTTTATCATATAATTTGGACTTTATATTTTCTTTTTTAAAAACCATAAAAAGTGTTAAAAGGGAAGGAAAATCTATATCATTCCAATCTTTTAATTGTTTTAATTCTATTCTTTCATCCTCTCTTGAAAGTTTATGACCAATCGCAAGATAAGCATCTTCTGTATAATATTTTTTCAATAAATTTAGTACTTCATATGGTTTTGAACCAGAAAGATATATTGCACATGAAGGTTGTTCTTTTAAAAAATTTTCAATATTTTCAGGAACTTTTGTTCTGCCCTCTAATCTTGTTATAACTATTGATTGAACTATTTCAGGTGAAGTTAATTCTATAGCTAATTTAGATGCAAAATAAGAATAAGCACTTATTCCTGGAATAACTTGATAATCTAATCCTAATTCTTTAACAGCATTTATTTCTTCATCTATTGCTGAATAAATAGCTGTATCTCCTGAATGAACTCTTGCTATATTGCTGTCTTTAAACTTATTGAATATAAATTTTATATCTTCTAATGTCATAGAAGCACTGTTAAATATATTTACATGATCAACTAAATCTAATACTTCATTGGATACTGTAGAACCAGCATATAACAAAACATCTGATTTTTTTATTAAATTAAATCCTTTCACAGTTAAAAAATCTACACTTCCAGGACCAGCACCAATAAAATTAATCATTTTTTTCACCTCTTATACAGTAAAATACATGTTCGCCTTTAAAGGCAGATTTTTCACCTAATTTGTTATTCGAAAATTTTGTATACATATCATACTCAAAGTTAAAATTTTCTATAGAAAGTATCATATTTAAACTTTCTAAAGTAGTTACAGAAGAAATTAATAGACTATTCTTTTTCATTTTAGATGTTATTTTATTTAAAGCTTCTAAATTTATTCCTCCACCTAAATGAACTATGTCTGGAGATTCGTATTCATCTAAGATATCTATAAAATCTTTATTTATTGCTTCTATTTCAGGATTAAGGTTTGTATTCAATTTTAAACTTTCAAATCTATCATAATCTTTTTCAAATGCATATATTAAACAATCTCTATTAAAAAAAGAAGAAATGAATAAAGATGTTGCTCCGCTACCAGCTCCTAAATCCCAAATTACATCATGTTTTTGTTTTCTATTTAAAGTATTCAATAAAATAAATCTACTCCATTCTCTTGAAACTGGAATATTTTTAGTTGAAAGATCTGAATTTTTAGGAAATAAATTTATAAAATCATTTTCTTGAGGTATTAGAAGAAGAATCCAACGTCCTTTTTTGAAATCTATAGGCATATTTGATTTAAACTCAAATATTTCTTCATTTTTTGTACCGAGTTCAAATCCAGCTACTATGTCTACTTTTATATTTTTTAATATATTAAATAAAGAATCATAATCTTTTTTATTTTTTACAAAATATGCAATTTGATGATTATCATTCAATGTTTTAAGGACATCATTATAAGTTTTTCGAAGATTATGTGAATTATGACCACTTATATAGCGAACACTATTCATAGGATATTTAGCCTTTTGGCATAAATAATTTATTGAAGATGGTGAAATTAAAACTTCATATTCATTTTTTGAAAGTTTATCCATAATTCTTTTTGAATATGAAAACATTAAAGGGTTTCCAGAAACCATTAAAACAGAAGTTTTAAATGTTTTCATCTGAGATATTAAGTCAATTACATTTTCATCTTTTAATGAACTATATATATCCATTACATGATATTTTGCATTTGGATTTAATTCCTTAGACATACCCAAAGAAAAATTAAAACCAGCAAAAAAATCGGCTTTTTTTATTATTTCGAGTTGTTTTTGAGTTAAATTTTCAATTTTATTGATCTGTGTTCCTAAAATATAAATAATTTTGCTCATCTCCTCTATGTGAAATTATCTGAGTTTTATCACATAAAGAAATAACAAATTCGGCATTGAATTTATTACTTAATTTATGGGATATATATTCAGACACAAATATAAAAAATTTTTTGATATTTATATCATTATTCTTTAAAATATCCAAAAAATTATAAATAGTTTTTAAATTAAGTATTTTGTCAATGACCTCTTTGTCATATTTTTCAGTAAACAAAATATATAAAAGGGCTAATAATTCATTTTTTGAATCTGTATACCTACTGTCTGTATTAAGATTTAAACCGGCAAGTTTTATTAATTTTTGAAAACTACCAAGTATATGTATTTTTTTAATACCCATTTCCAATGATTTTTCTATAGAATAACCGATATGATTTCCACATAATATATAATCCTCTTTAAAAAAAGAATATTTTTTATATATTGAAAGCCCTTTTCCACCTAATAATAAAGTAATTGTATCGAATTGTTTTGAAACAATGCTAATATGAGGGATCAAAGATTCTTTCCATGCGTTTTCATTCATAGGTTCAACAATTCCAGTAGTTCCTAAAATGGATATTCCATCAATTATGCCAAGATTTTCGTTTAAGGTTTTTTTTGCGAGAATCTCACCATTTTTTACATTTACTATAACTCTGCCATTCTTAATATTCTCTTCATTTAAAACTTTTTTCATCATCTCACGAGGAATTGGATTAATAGCAAATTCTCCTTTGCTTATATCGAGTCCATCTTTGGTGATCTTTCCTACTCCTTCATAAGAATCAAAAATTATATTATTTAAATTTTCATATTTAAAGGAACAATAAATCAAACATTGATTTGTTATATCGGCATCATCACCGGCATCTTTCTTTACAAAAGCATATTTTAAACCTGAAATAATTTCATATTTATATATTGGAATATTTATTAATTCTCCATTAGGTAATTCTATATTTACATTGTCTGGTTTTATATTATACTTATTAAAAAGAACAGAGGCTTTTAAAGCCGCAGTGGCTGCAGTGCCAGTTGTGAAACCACGTTTTAATTTTTTACCATTTACATTTACATACCATTCCATTTTATAAAGACCTTATTAAAGCATTAAAAATGGCTACAGCTATTGTAGAACCACCCATATTTCCTGGTAATGTAATAAAACTGTGTTGTGATTTCATTAAAGCTTCTTTGCTTTCTGCCGCTCCTACAAAGCCTACTGGAACTCCAATAATAAAAAGTTTCTTTTTGGATTCAAGCAACTTAAAAAGTGCAGTAGGTGCATTTCCAACAATAAAAATACCATCTTCCATTTCAAGTGCTTTCTCCATAGATAAATAGGCTCTCGATATGCCAGTTAATTTAGATTTCTTCGATATAGCTTCATCGCTAATAAAACAGTCTATATTTAAATTTTTTACAAAATTCTTTGATAAACCGCTTTTTATCATATTTACATCTGTGTAAATTTTCTTATTTTGAATTTTTCTTTTAAAAAAATCAAAATAATCTTCAGAAAAATAAAGCTTGTTCCACATATCAAGATTTCCTGTGGTGTGAATGACCCTTTTTATTACATTTGATTTTATAGGGTCTACATCGTTTAGTTTTTCTCCTAAAGCTTCTGTAATTATTTCAAAGCTTCTTTTTTCGATATTTTTAGGATTTACAATATAGTTATGCATTTGTATACCAACTCCCATAACAAAAATCCTTGCTTTTCACACCAAGAAAAAGCAAAGTTACGAACTTAAAAGGTAGGTCTCCCGACTTACAGATCATTTTACTAATCAAGCCTTCCCAGTTAAAAACCAGTGGCATTTATGATTTTCATCCCTGCATACGGTGGCTGGGCCGCTTAGGATTTTCACCTAATTCCCTGTTATACACCTTAAAAGTTTATATATTAAATTTTACCTATTTATCTATACCTTTTCTGGATAAAACACCTTTTGAATAATAATGTTTTATCTCTTTCATTTCAGTTACAAGATCGGCTCTTTCTATTATTTTTTCATCAGCCCATCTTCCAGTCAAAATTATTTCTGTTTTTCCATTACTATTTATAGCATCTAAAACTTCTTCGGCTGTTAAAAGATTAAATTTAATAGCGATATTTATTTCATCCATGACTATTAAATCATATTTTTGAGAAATAATTTTTTCTTTTACATCGGCAAGTGCTTTTTTTGCAGCGTTTATATCTTTTGTTTCTGGAGATCTTCTTATAAAAAAGCCTTCTCCATACTGTACAATATCAATATTATCAAAATAATTAGAAATTGACAACTCTGATGAGTCCCTATTTTTTACAAATTGAGCTACAAAAACTTCTTTATTCGATAAAATGCTTCTCAATACAACACCAAAAGCAGCTGTAGTCTTTCCTTTTCCATTGCCGGTATAAACATGAATCATTCCATTTTTCATAATTATACCCCCAATATATTAATAATTTAAGCTATAAAATAATACCAAAAAGTTAATAATTTGTCAAAGGGGAAAAATATTTTTTGATATAATTAATTTATGTAAAAAAATGAATTCATTTTTTAATATAAGCTTGACTTATACAAATATATATGGTAGAATTAAGTAGGAAAAACTACAATAGGAAGTGATTTATATGGAATTATCAGAGAGTCTTGAAAATTATTTGCTTGCTATATATGAAGCACAACTTGAAAACAACATTGCAAGAGTTAAAGACATTACAGAATTGATGTCTGTAAAACATACTTCTGCCATAGACGCAATAAAAAAATTAAAAAGTATTTCTTTTGTTACTTATGAAAAAAGAGGTTATGTAAAATTAACTCAACCCGGAATAATAGAAGCTCAAAAAATATATAAAAACAGAATGACTATAAGAAGTTTCTTGATGAATGTTTTGGACATATCCCCTTTTGAAGCAGAAGAATTATCATGTAAAATGGAACATATAAAGTCTGAAAAGCTCATTCAATCTATGGATATTCTAAGAAATTTTATAGAAAGCAATACAGAAATAAAAAATAAATATAAGCAGTATATTACTAATTATAAAGATAAATCAAGCACTTTTGAAAAAACTTTAAAAGATTTAAAAGTTGGAGAAAAAGCAAAAGTTCTTGAAGTTAGAGGTAATGAGGCAATAAAAAGACGATTAATGGTAATGGGAATAACCTCTGGAATAGACGTAGAATTATTGAGAAAAGCCCCCTTAGGAGATCCGATTGAAGTACTTATAAGAGGCTATAATGTTGCAATAAGAAAAACCGAAGCTGAAAATATTATTTTAGAAAAATAGACTGAAAAGTCTATTTTTTTATTGACAAAGTAAATTAAAGGTGGTAAAATAATGTAGAACTAACTACAAAAGGAAGATTAAATTGATGACTGAAAATCTTGAACATTATTTAATAGCTATATACAAGCTATATTTACAAAATAAAATAATACAAGTTAGAGACATAACTAATGAAGCGGAAGTGAAACATTCTTCCGTTATAAGTGCCTTGAAAAGACTTGAATCGTATGACTATATAGAGTATATAAAACATAGTCATATAAATTTAACTCAAAAAGGCATAATTAAAGCTTCAAAATTGTATAAAAGAAAATATATAATGAATAAATTTTTGTTGGATTTTTTAAATTTTAGTGAAAAAGAGGCGGATGAAGTTTCTTGTAAAATAGAGCATATAAACTCAAAAAATTTTTTAAATTCTATAGAATTATTAGAATCTTTTTTTGAAGAAAATGAAAATTATAAAATCGAGTTTCAAAAGCATTTGAAATCTATCAATTTAAAGGAGGAATAAAATGCCTTTAGTATTTGCAAATATTGGAAATTTTATAGTTGAAAAAATAAGTTCAGGTCTTATGATGAAAAGAAGACTTGCAAAAATGGGAATAATGGAAGGAAAAAATATAGAAGTTTTGAGTGGGAATTTTGGAGGCCCTATAATTATATTGGTGGATGGAAGTAGATATGGAATAGGTCAAAATATGGCTAAAAGAATTTTTGTTAAAAACATATAAAATATTATTTTTTTATTTTTTTAAAATTAGGGAGGACTAACAATGTTTCTTGATGAATGTGAAGTAGGATATTCAGGCAAAATAAAAAAGCTTGAAGGAAATTTAAAAGTCAGACAAAGACTTTTAGCAATGGGATTAACACCAGGAATAGAAATATTACTCGTGAGAAAAGCGCCTTTGGGAGATCCTTTAGAAATAAAGATAAGAAATTATTCTTTAAGTCTTAGAAAAGAAGAAGCAAAATATATAGAGATAACCGGAGGCGATAGAGTATGAAAACAGTTGCTTTATGTGGTAATCCAAACAGTGGAAAAACTACAATTTTCAATGCTTTAACTGGAAGTCATCAACATGTAGGGAATTGGCCAGGAGTTACTGTTGAAAAAAAAGAAGGAAAACTTAAATATAATGATGAAGAATATAGAATAGTAGACCTTCCTGGAACATATTCTCTTACAGCTAATTCTATGGATGAAAGAATTGCAAGAGATTTTTTGATAAAAGATAATCCGGATTTAATAGTAGTTGTTGTAGATCAAACTAATATTGAAAGAAATATGTATTTAGTTACAGAGATCATGGAAATGCAAAAAAACACTCTTTTAGTTTTTAATATGAGTGATGAACTTGAAAAAAGACAGATAAAGATAGATATAAATTCAATATCAAAAGAACTTGGAATTCCAATCGTAAAAACATCTGCAAATAAAAAAATTGGTTTAGAAGATTTAAAGAAACAGATTGAAGGATCTTTAAAAAGCCCTCAATATCCAGAGAATTTAAATTATGATGAGAGTTTTGAAAATATCCTAAGTCAGATAAATAATATTATTGAACAAGAAAAAAATATATCTGAAAAATCTAAAAGATGGGTTTCTTTAAAACTTATAGAAGGTGATGTTGAATTTAGAGAAGATATCTCTAAAGATAATTTGACTCAAATAGATAAATTGATAGCTCAATTAGAAAAACAAAATGATGATGATGCAAGTATTATTGTATCTGAAAAAAAATATGATTTTATAACAAAAATATCTGGAAAGTATGTTAAAAGAAAAAATTTAGTTAATAATACTTCTGATAAAATAGATAAAATAATAACTAATAGATGGTTGGGTATACCTATATTTTTGATTATAATGTTTGCTATATTTACTTTGACTTTTACAATTGGTGATGTTTTTAATGGAATGATAGATGATGGCTTTGCATCTTTGGGAGATTTAGTTTCTACAAAATTACCAGATAATTTATTGACAAACTTTATTGTAAATGGATTAATAGGTGGAGTTGGTTCAGTATTAGTTTTCGTGCCTAATATATTTTTATTGTTTTTATTTATATCTTTTCTTGGCGATATTGGATATATGTCAAGAGCTGCTTTTGTTATGGATAAATTAATGACAAAAATCGGACTTCATGGAAAATCATTTATACCTATGATACTTGGTTTTGGGTGTAGTATACCAGCTATAATGAGTACAAGAACTCTTGAATCAAGAAAAGATAGGATAATAACAATACTTGTCACTCCTTTAATGTCTTGTAATGCAAGATTACCTGTATATATATTGATTGCCGGAATATTCTTTCCAAAACATGCAGGTTTAGTTATATTTTCACTTTATTTATTAGGAGTTATTCTTGCTATAATAATGGCAACTATATTTAATAAAACTATGTTTAAAAAAGAAGAAAGCGTATTTATAATGGAATTACCTCCATATAGATTACCAAGTTTAAAAGCTATACTACTTGAAGCTGGAAGAAGAACTATGATGTTTATAAAAAAAGCTGGAACTATAATATTTGGTACAGTTATAGTTATATGGATTCTTGCAACATTACCATCTGGAGTTGAATATGCATCAGAAAGCTCTATAATTGGACATATAGGCTCTGTTATTGCTCCTATATTCAAACCTTTAGGTTTTGGATTTTGGCAAGCAGGAGTTTCTTTAATATTCGGATTTTTAGCAAAAGAAATTGTTATAGGAACTATGGGAACTATATTTGGAGGAGAAGATGTTTTAACTACAGTACTTCCACAGTATTTTAATGCTGCAAGTGCGTATGCATTTTTAGTATTCACATTGATATATACTCCATGTGTTGCGACTATTGGGGCTATAAAACAAGAAATAGGTGCAAAATGGGCTTGGTTTAGTGTGATATATACTTTTGTTCTTGCTTATGTAGTTTCATTTATTGTATATAATATAGGATTATTATTTATATAATAAAAATTGGACCTTTAAAGGTCCAATTTTTTTGATTTTTTATTGATATACATTCTTTCATCGGCTAAATCTATTAAATCTCGGGCATTTAATCCTTCATTTGGTTTGTATATAGAAATTCCAAAACTAAATTCTAAATCGTATTTTAAATTATTTTTTAATTTTATCTTCGAGGCATTTTCTTTTATAAGATCTAAAGTTTTATCAATATAATAAAAATCTGATGAATTTATTATTATTATAAATTCATCGCCACCAAATCTACAGAGTATATCATCTTTTCCTAAAGAATACTTTATGGCTTTTGAAACATTTAACAGATATTTATCACCTTCGCTATGACCATAATTGTCATTAACACTCTTTAATTTATCAAGATCAATAAATATCAATGAAAACATTGTATCTTTTTGATTTGAAAGCTTTATATGATCTTTTATAAATTCAAAACATTTTCTTCTATTATAAGTATTAGTTAAATCATCTTTGGAGGCTAATTTTAAAAGTTTAATTTCCGCAATTTCTTTTTGTCTTATATTATAAGATAATTTTTTATTTAGTTCCATAACTAAATTCATATCTTTTTTTAATTTATCTATTAAATCATTATATGAATATATGATATCATCTATTTCTTTTATTTTTACTTTAGGGGCTTTAATTATCTTTTCTTTATGTATTATATTTTCATGAAGTAATTTTAGAGGTTTAATTAGCATTTTTAAATTTTTTGTCTGTATTGTATACATTATAAACAATACGATTATTGAGATTATTATAAATAAAAGACATAAATAAGATTTATATTTTGAAATTTCATTAAAATCCATATCAAGTTTTATCAAAAAATTATAATCATAGTCAAAAGAATTTTCTTTGTTCAGTTTAAAAGCTCTATATATAGAATTTATGTTATTATTTTTTCTTAAAATAAAAAAATTATCTGAATCTTTAATATTAAAAAAAGAATTTTTATCTTCTATTGTTGCATAATTATCATCTATATAAGATTTATAATATTTATTAAATATGTTTATTTTTTTTACATATGATTTTTCTTTATTATCTATAGAAAATTGATTCAAAAAATTTTCTATAAATGAATCACTTATTTCAATACCTATTTCGAAGATGAAATCTTCTGATATCCTTAAAAAACTATAAAATCTTGTTTTATTAAAATCTATAAAAAAATTTGTTTTTTGAATATTATATTTGTTCGTTTCTAATTTTAAGATACTATTCATCATTTCAGGATATTTACTCTTTAAATCCATATTTAAATCGTTTGTATAATCAGTTTGTATTATGATTCCGTCATTGTTTATAATATAATAATTTATGTTTGTAATATCGGGTGTAATATAATCATTTTTTATACTTTCAAATTTTTTTATGTTATTTTCTATATTCGTAGAGTTTAATTCTGTTAAATGATTTAAAATAGCTTTTGAAATTATATAATATTTTTCATCATTAGAATATAAAGTGTTTTCAAGTTGATTTATATATACATTTAAACTATACATTATTTCATTTTCCATAGAAGGTAATATTTTATAATCAAAGAAATAATTTATTATCAAAGTCATAATAGATATTATGATTATATATATTATTATAAATGTAAATATGAACTTTTTCATGAAAATATTCTGCAAAGAAAATTTACTCATAATCACCACCCTCAAAAACTCCCCATTACATTCTAATATTTATTTATTAAATATAAGTAAAATAAAAAATATGAATACATTAAATTAAAATAAAAAATTAACTTTTAATTTAATAAAAAAAGAAGATTTTATTTAATAAAATCTTCTCATTTATAAATGTTATCAAAATTTTCATCCATCTCATCTTTAGTAAGAATTCTTGAACGTATTTTTGCATCTTTTATATTGAGTTTATTCATTATATATATTGCAACAAAATATTCAAAAGGAAGCCAGCTCACATGACCTATTGGAATTGGATAATATTTACATCCTTTAAACTCTTTTAAAAGACTTTTTCGACTTTTTATTGATAAAGTCTTATCGAATAAAGCTTCAAAAAAAGTCACTTTTTTATAATCTATCAAATGTGCATAGGATAATGGATCTATTTTAAATATAGGATGTATATCACTATTTATTATTTCATCTAAAGTCATTTTTTTTATCGAATCTAAATTTTCATTGTATATTGAAAACATTTTTTGTGGTTCATTTAGATGATTTTCCATTTTGAATCCTTTTTCAATCAATTTTCTTATAAATTTTGTAGCAGGAGATCTATACATTATTTCTGGCAAATGTCCACCTGTTGTTAATAATATCAATTCGCTTATTCTACTATCAATAGAAGATACAATTGTAGAAAGCATTCCGCCAAGACAATATCCTATGAGAGCATTATTTTTATTCCATAATCCATGATCTTCGAGCAGATCTAAAGTTGTTCTTATATCTAATATTCCATTTTCCCAAAAATTATACATTATGTTTATATCAGGCCATAAATAATTTCTACCACTTACAGATTTATCATCTACCCTTGTGTAATTTCCGGGAAGTATCAAAACAGATGAATTTATTCCAACGGATGCCAGATGTCTACCCATCCATAATAAAAATTTTATATTAGAACTTCCCAGTCCATGAACTATTAATACAGAAGCATATACTTTATCTTTTGGTTCAAAATTATAAACTTCTACAGTTTCAGTTCCTTTGCTTATATTTTTATACATCGATTTATATCTAATATAATTACATCTATAATGTCTACCCTTAAATATATATCCACTCATAAAATCAATTTTTTTTCTCTCATAATTAAAATCAATATTTCTTTTCATTTTCATTCATCCTCTTTATAAAAGAAGTAGTTTTATTTATTATTTTTATTGTTTGAAAATCTTTTAATTGAAATTCAAAAGTATGTCCACCATTTTTATGAACAAGAAATTCAAAAGGTACATTATACTCTTTCAATTTTCTTATAGATTTTACAGAAGAATTGAATGGAACGACTTCATCTTCTTTACCATGAACAAATAATACAGGAACCATATTTTTAGAGAACCAATGCATTGGAGAAAAATAAATATATTCATCTTCTTTATCTTTATTAGTTCCTTTCATGGTTGTTATTACAGAAAATTTAGCAAATAAACTTTTATTTTCTTTATCAAGAAGATCTGTGAGATCAGTGGGAGTATAATAAGCTACAACAGATTTTATACCTTCCATTTTTTCTTTATTTTTTAAAAAACTATAAAATGATGAATATAATAAAGCTAAATGTCCACCAGCTGAAAGACCCATTAAAGTTATTTTTTTAGTGTTTAATCTCAATTCTTTACTATTAGATCTTATAAAATCTAAAGCATCTGAATAATCGGATAAAATATCCATCATTTTATTAGAAAATCCAAATCTATAATCAACTGATACTATTGCAAATCCTTGAGAAGCAAGATATTTACACCAAGAAACATTATTGGGCTGATTTCTAAAACCAGATATCCATCCTCCGCCATGAGAAAAGAAAATTACTGGATAGTTGGGTTTAAAATTTTTTGGATACCAAATATCTAATTTTAAATTATTCTTTTCTGCTATTTTATAAGTATAAGTACTCGGACCTTCATAATGATTAGATTCTAAAGGTAATTTACTTGTTAAAATATTTATGATATATATACCAATCCATACGAAAAAACCATAAAATAATACAATCCAGCTTGAAAAAATAGATAAAACGACTAGAAGAGAAAAATAGAATCTTCTTATCAATTTTTTCGATTTAATATAAAAATTTTTTATAGATTTTTTTTTCTTCATTTTTAATCACCCATTAAATTATACAATAATAATGATAAAAATAAAATCCCAAGATTTTATTTCAAATCTTGGGATTTTATAATTTTTATCTATATCAATCTACTGGTATAGCCATTATCCATTCAACTGCCCAGTCATTAATATTGAAAATAGAATTATTTGACTCCATAAATTTTAGAAAATCTTTTATCAATGCATTGACTTTTATTTCTTTTATTTGATAAACAGTTAGATTTCTACTCATAGAAGTTTTAAAATATTTATTATCTTCTTTTGGTTTAACTATATATCCTTTATTTATCATATCATTTATTTTATCATATTTTTGTTCTTCTAATGGAAAAGTTATAGGTATTTTAACTGTATTAGAATCATATGAACTATCTGAATTTCCAAGAATTATATAATCTGAAGTTATAGAAATTTTTCCAAATTTTTCCACGTTATACATATCTGCTGTCATTTTATTTCCATCATAAACATATATAAACTTTGAAGAAAAAGATATGATTCCAATAATTAAAATTAAACTTGTAAATAAAATTTTTTTCATTTTATCCCTCCTAAGAGTCTTTTCTTGTTAAAGTTATACCATTAACATAATAATGTGTATTAGGTATTGTAAAACCTGTATCAGCTGAATAAGTTATTTTTGATACTTTATTATTTTCAAAAGTTAAGTGATTATTTCTAATATTGGATTTAAATTTGATAGTTCCATTATTTTCAGAATTATCAGTATTTGTAAATTTAATATCAAAGTCTAAATCTATTTCATTATAATTTTCTGAAACTTGTATTTCGGGATTTTCAAATTTAACTCTAGTATCATTATAAAAGTTATCTGATTCTATTTTTACTTTATAAGATCCATCATAACTTATTTCAAGTGTAAAATCAGAATATGTTAAAGCCATATCAGGAGAAGATTTTTGAGATGATGTTTCAAATTTTAAATTATATTCTCCTACTAAAGTATTTGAAGTAATATTTCCACCAGTATTTCCGCCATCAATACCGCCTGGAATTGGTGGTGTACAACTTATCAATAGAAATGTTAGAGTTAGCAAACTTAGAAATAACAAAGTTTTTTTCATAATAGTTAACCTCCTTGGTATTTAAATAAATTATATACTATAAAAATAAATTAAACTATATATTTTTGACATTATGTCATTTTTGAGGTATGAAATACACATTTTCATCTCTAAGTTATTATATCATAATATTTAAAAGGTTTAAGTTAAAATTTAAATTTATTTACTTGTGAAATTAAGCCATCTGATAATGCAGCCAATTCTTCAGAGTTAGCACTTACATGTTGAGCAGCTTCTGATTGATCAAAAACAGCTTTGGTTGCATCTTTTACTTGCGAATTTATTTCTACTATTCCTTTTGCTACTCTGTCCATAGCTGCACTCATTTCTTGAGTACTTGCACTTTGTTCTTCAGATGTAGCAGTTATACTTTCTATTTGTTCATTTATTTGAATTATCTTATCTGAAATAACTTCAAATTCTTTAGCTACTAATGTCATACTTTCATTGGCTTTTTCTATTACATCAGTAGTTTCAAGAGTTGATTTGTTTACTGTATTGGTATCATCTTTTATTTCTAAAAGTATTTGTGATATTTCATTGGTTGCTTTAGCACTTTCTTCAGCAAGTTTCCTTATTTCATCTGCAACTACAGCAAAACCTTTTCCAGCTTCTCCAGCACGAGCTGCTTCAATAGCTGCATTTAAAGCTAAAAGATTTGTTTGTTGAGTTATGGAATCTATAGAATCTACTATTTTACCAACATTTTCTGATTTTTTAGATAAATTGTCAACATTTCTTTGAGAATCTTTTGATTTTTTTGAAGCTTCATTAATTTCTAATGTTATAGCTTTTATTGTTTTTAAACCATTTGTTGTAGAAATTTTGGTGTCTTTAGTCGATGTTAATAATGACTGTGCTGCATTTGATAGTGTAGAAGAACTTGAAGCCATTTCTTCTATTCCACTTGTTATTTCTTCAACGGCAGATGAACTATCTTCTAATTTATTTTCTATAAAATTCATTTGAGAACTTAATTCTTCAGTTCCTGCTGAGCTCTCTTCGGCTACACTTGCCAAATCATTTGAAGAAGAATTGATATTTTCAGATGCTTCATTTATTGAATTCATTAGTTCTTTTATATTTATTGCCATTTCATTTAAACTGTTGGCTATAATTCCAATTTCGTCTTTCAATTTAGTTTCGAAATTTACATTTAAATCTCCTGTTCCAAATATTTTTATTTTTTCTTTTAATTTTGTTAAAGGATCACTTATTACTTTTTTTACAAAAATAATTCCTATGATTAATGATATTATTATTATTGTTGTTGAGAATATTAGCATCGTTATGAGTACTTGTGTTGCTTGAGATAGAACTTCTTTTGTTTGAACTGAAGTTACCAATATCCAACCATTTTCAAGGGTGTTAAAGTATATAAATCTTTTTTCTTTTGTATTTGAATCAATATATTCAGATTTTCCATTATCATTATTTATACTTTTGAATAGATTACTGTCCGATATTGATTTTCCAATATTTTCAGGAATAGTGTCTATTAATACAGTTCCATCATTGTTCATTATAAACGAGTGAGAAGAGTTGAATATTTCACTGTCTTTAAGAGAATTTATATATGAAACCATTGAAATATCTATTCCTACAACACCTGTAGTAATATTTGAATTTTTGACTCTTTTAGTAATAGATATTACTAGATCGCCACTCGCTGCATCTACATAAGGATCTGTAAATAATACATCATCGGTGATTAAAGAATTTTTATACCAATCTCTAATTCTTGGATCATAATCATCCGGTAATTTTTGATCTGGTTTCATAAAAAAGACTCCATCTTCTAATCCAATAAATACATTTCTAATATAAGTATATTTTTGTTGAATGTTTGCAAAAGATGTCATTAAAAATGTTTGTTCTGAATTTTTATTTTCTTTAGAGTTTATTACATTTTCTTCATTAGATAAAAATATCATGAATTCTTCGAGATTGGAATTTGTGTTTTCAAAAAAAAGTTTTGTCTTTTCATTTTGTAATAATAATGTTTCATCAACATTAGTTTTTACAGTATTATAATAATTGTAAGTGCTAAAAAAAGATACAATTGCTAAAGGTATGAATGAAATAACAATAATTAATAAAATAACTTTCAATTTGATGCTTTTCATAAAATGCACCTCCCATTTTTTCTGAGAAACCTTTTATTAAAATAATAATAATCGTTTCTTTAATTTATTATATCACATGATATATGAATATGATGTTAAATTTTGAATTATTTATTTAACAGATGATAAAAAATAAATCCTCTATAAAAGAGGATTTATTTTTGTAAAATGTCTAAAATATTTCTTTGTAAGCTCAATTCCAATTCTTTAGCATCTTTTAAAGTAGCAATTTTTGTTTTTTCGGATCCATCTAAAAATATTGGAACACTGAATTTGTTTTTAAGGGCATATTCTATTAAATCGTTTGGACTTAACATCCATCTGAATTTACTATATTTAAAAGGAATATTTATAAATTTTTTATAAGATAAGTATACAAGTTCTGAACATACTAATTCATCTGAATTTTCAAAATCAAATTTGTAATCATATTCTTTTCCATAATGAGAAAATGATTCTAAAACTACTTCAAATATCTCTTCTTGGTTCAGATCTGATCTGACAGCAGCAAAATAATCAGATTCTCCCATGTTTTCTACTTTGTTTATTGATACTCCTTTTGCAATTGCTTCTATTATTGAATAATCATTGTTTTTTAAGTTTTTGTATATTAAAGGAAATTTTTGTTTTATATAATCTGAAAATTTTTTCCCATTTAATTGTTTTATATTTTTAAAATAATCATTCATTTGATCTAAATTGCCAAGATATATTCCAGAATGAGTCCAAAAACTTCCAATTCCTATATTTGTTAATTGCCAGTTAAGTCTTCTTACTATTATATCTCCTGGATTTAATTTTTTTGTTATTAATTTTACTTGACTTTTTTTTATAAATTTATGATTTCTTGGTATATATTGAACTCCAGTTATTGATATTGCTAAATATTTCTGAAGTGCATAAAATGATTCCATTGTCATATTTTCATAGTTTTTATAAAGATTAAAGAAAAGATTATTATTATTTTGAATATTTATTGTGTTTGAAAAAACTGTTATTGAAAGGTTGAATATTAAACTAATCGTTATTAGGTTTTTTTTAAAATTTTTTTTAAATATTATTTTAAATAATTTTATCATTAATAAAGATAAAAAAGTTATATTAGCTATTAATAGAGGAATTGATATTATTATTGTATATTCTTTGAATAAATTTGAACCAGTTATTAAAAAAGCAAGTAAAAAATAAGTTATAAAAACTTTTAAACTCTCTTTTAAAGTAGTTTTTTTGAATTTTGATATATGATAACTTAAGTTTTTGAATGTAGAGTATAAAATTAAGAATCCTATAGATATCAATATTATTAATAATCCAATTCTATATGAGCTTTCATTGAATAAATTTTTATTTATTATCCAATTTGATAGTATTATAGATAAAAATATTGTTATGAAATATAAAAACGTTTTTTTCAACTTTTTCACCCCAAAGATAAATAAAATAATAGTGTACTAATATTATAATACACCAAATCATGGAAGTCAATTTAAAATTACATAAATTTAGTTAATAATAAGTTATTTTGATGTATAAGATATAAAAATATTGTAAAAAATAAATTAAAATAAGGAGCTTTTTTTCTTGTATTCATTCTTTATAATTAGTTTAATTAAACATAAGAATAGTTAAACTTATGTTTATATAAAAGGTTATAATATTAATTAACATATGATTTTTTCGGGGTGAAAAATATTGACAAAATTAACATCAACTATGAAATATTCTATAGCTGAAGGTAGTGTTTATAATTCTTTTTTCATTGCAACACAAGGTTTTATAATTACATCTATTGCTTTGTTTTTTGGTTCTAATCCACTTGAAATTTCTTTAATATCTTCATTTCCAGTTATTGCACAATTGTTTCAGATTTTCACAAAAAAAATATTAAAAAAATTTAGAAGTCGAAAAAAATCTTTAATGTTTTTTGCTTTTTTGTCTAGAACTGTTTTTTTAATATTACCTGTATTAATTTTTTTAGATTTTAAAAATAAGTATATTTTAGTTGCTGTTTTTTCAATATTTTCTTTTTTTGGAACTTTTGTAGGGAATATATGGACTTCATCCATGAGAGATATAATTAAATTTGAAGATAGGGGAAAATATTTTGGATTTAGAAATATATTTTCATCTATTTCCGGTATAGTTATGTTATTTGTCTATTCACAATTATTAAATTTAAAAGATACTGGTAAGAGTATGTTATTTATAACTTTAATAATGAG
Source organism: Oceanotoga teriensis (assembly GCF_003148465.1). Classification (NCBI taxonomy): domain Bacteria; kingdom Thermotogati; phylum Thermotogota; class Thermotogae; order Petrotogales; family Petrotogaceae; genus Oceanotoga; species Oceanotoga teriensis. Next base: position 218,958 of record NZ_QGGI01000001.1, on the reverse strand, counting down.
TTTTTTTTCAATATTTTCTGTTTATCTTTTATATAAACATAATATACCTGAATCAGATATAAAAGCTCTTGATGTTAAATTGGGTAAAACGTTTAAGGATAGTCAATTTAAAAGGTTTTTAAAGTTTATAATGGTTTGGACTTTTGCAGTTGAATTTACAAGACCTTATTTTTCATATTATGAAATTACAATTTTGAATGTTAATTATGAATTTTTAGGTCATATGAGTATGTTAACGAGTATATTGTCTATTTTTTTATATATGTTATATGGAAATATGATCGATGAATTTGGAAATAAAAATATTTTAAGTTTAGGAATGACTATATCAACTATATCAACTTTATTGTTTTTTTTGATGAGAGTTTATAATTATAAGTCTATAATTTTAATGGATTCAATTTTTTCTGCTTTTGCTTGGTCTGCAATAAATTTAGCCATATTAAATTTATTACTTGAAATCGCTAAAGATCCAGTTGAAAATTATGTCGCAGCTTATTCTATTGCTTCGGGGTTTGCAGCTATTTGTGCTTCTTTAGCGGGAGGATTTTTAGGGAATTTTTTAAAAGGAAAAGTATTTTATATTTTTGATGAAAGTTATTATGGTATTCAATTGATTTTTATAATAGGCTTTATATTAAGAATTTATTCTATATTGCTTTTGAGTAATGTTAAAGCTTTTGAGAAGCCTTTGAAATATAAAGGTATTGTTATAAGTAATTCTATTTCTTTTAGAAGAAGAGATGTTAATTTGGGAATATATACTAAGATATTGAGCATTTTTAAAACAAATAAGGAGAAGTAATTTTTATTACTTCTCCTTAATCTTTTTTAGCAAATATATAATATCTATTATCATTTTCTTGAGCTTTTATTAATGGATCTAAACAACTATAAATATTAATTATTTGAAAATTGTTTTTTCTTAAAATATTTTTTATAGTTTTTAAGGTATATCCTTTTTCTTTATGATATTCCTCTATTTTTTTATAAGTTCCATTTTTTAATTTTTTGAATATAATTATTTTTAATGTTGCAATATTATTTTCAAAATTAAAATCTCCAGAATGAATTTCTATAAAATCTTCGTTTTCATTTTGTATTCTTTCACCAGGCCATATATTTGATAATGCATATATACTATTTATATCAAATATGAAATAACCATTCTTTTTTAAATGATTATATACTGATTTGAACAATTTATTTAGTTCTTCTTCAGAATTTATATAGTTTATACTATCAAACCAAGAAGTTATTAAATCGTATTGTTTATTCGTTTTAAAATCGATCATATTTTGAACATAATATTTTATATTTAAATTTAAATCTTTTGTTTTGCCATTGGCGATTTCTATCATTTTATTTGATATATCTAATCCTTCTACTTCTATTAAAGGGTTTTGAATTTTAATATTTCTGCAAAATGTACCTTCTCCACATGCAATATCTAATATGTTATTCGATTTTATTTTTAAATAATTTAATAAAATAGGAAATACTTCAGATATACTTTGACTATAAGAAGTGTACTCTCCTTTTGAATAGATTTCTGCAAAATTTTCATACATATAAAGACCTCCATTTATTTTTTACTTATTTTTATTTTATCATAAAATTAAAGTTTGTATTTAATTTGTTTGAATATATCTTTTAAAATAGCTTTAAACCATTTTTATTGGTGTATATTTTGATTTCATAAATTTTGTAAAATTTGATATCATTTTATCAAAGAAATGTAAAACTTAGTAAAAATACCAAAATTAAATTTTTTAAGGTATATTTCTATTTATTTGTTGTAGAATATCTCTTATGCTAATAAAATAGCTTTTGATATTTTATTTTTTTATATTAAAATGAGAAGTGATTCATATAAAAATGAGAAGTGATTCAGAAGAGATTAAAAAAGCTATTTTATATCAAGAGGTGATATTAATGAATATCGGAATAATGGGATTAGGTACATATTGTCCTGAAAATTATATTAGTTCAGCTGAAATTGCAGAAAAAACAGGAATACCTGAATGGGTCATAAGCCAGAAATTTGGCGTTGATAAAAAAACTATTCCTGGTCCAAAAGATACTACAAGTTATATGGGAATACAGGCAGCAAAAGAAGCTATAAAAGAAGCTGGTATAGATCCAAAAGAAATAGACATTGTTATTTGGAATGGTGCACAACATAAAGATTATCCTTGTTGGTTAGCCAGTTTAAAAGTTGCTGAAGAAATAGGGGCTGTTAATGCATGGGGTTTTGATATGGAAGCTATGTGTGGTTCTATGATGGTTGGTATGGAAACAGCAAGTTCTTTATTGAAAGGAAATGAAAATTATAAAACAGCTTTACTTGTTTCTGGATATAGAAACTCTGATTTAATTGATTATTCAGTTGCGGAGACATCGTTTATGTTTGATATTGGTGTTGGTGGTGCAGCAATGGTTTTAAGAAAGGGATATAACAAAAATGTTATTTTAGGAACGGCATTTAAAGGCGATGGATCCTTTTCTGAAGATTGTGTAGTTGAGGTTGGTGGATCTAAAAATTGGCCTATGACTGAAGAAGATGTTAAAGATATGCATTTTGTTGTTAGAGATGCTGAATCTTTTAAGAAAAAACTTGGTGAAAGGACTATGCCGAATTTTTATCATGTAATAAGAGAATCACTTTCAAAAAGTGGTAGAACTGATAAAGATATAGATTATCTTGCGATATTACATTTTAAAAAATCTGCTCATGATGCGGTTTTAGATGAATTAGGTCTTGATTCTGAACAAACAACTTATTTAAATGAATATGGTCATATAGGTCAAAATGATCAAGTTTTATCTATTAAATTAGGTCTTGAATCAGAAAAGATAAAAGATGGAGATATCGTTGTTATGGTTGGAGCTGGAATAGGCTTTGTTTGGGCAGCTGCAACTGTTCAGTGGGGAGATTACGTAGGTTAAATCATTTTTTGATAGGAGGAATTAAGATGGATAGAATGAAAGGAAAAGTATGTGTTGTAACTGGTGGTGCAAGAGGTATAGGTAAAGCTATTGTAGAGAAAATGGCTAAAGAAGAAGCTACTGTTGTATATGCTCTTGATATGAATGAAGATGCATTAAATGAACTTGAAAATGCGTATTCAAATGTAAAAGGATATGTTCTTAATGTAACTAATAGAGAAAATATAAAAGAATTTGTAGAATTGGCAAAAAATGAATACGGTAGAATCGATGTTTTAGTTAATAATGCTGGTATTACAGCTGATGCTTTGATTCAAAAAATGGAAGAAGATGCATGGGATAGAGTAATAAATGTAAATTTAAAAGGCGTATTTAACATGACTCAAGCAGTTGTTCCGCTTATGCTTGAAAATGAAAAAGGTAGTATAGTAAGTATTTCTTCTATTGTTGGAGAAAAAGGTAATATAGGCCAAACAAATTATGCTGCAACAAAAGGTGGAGTTATTTCTATGACTTATTCATGGGCTAAAGAATTTGCAAGAAAAGGTGCAAATATAAGAGTTAATGCTGTTGCTCCTGGCTTTATTTTAACTCCAATGACTGAAAAAATGCCTGAAAAAGTTTTAAATTCAATAGTTGAAAAAGTAACTCTTAAAAGAATGGGAAAAGCGACTGAAGTTGCAGATGCTGTATTTTTCTTAGCATCAGAAGAAGCTTCTTATATAACAGGTCATGTTTTAAGTGTTAACGGAGGTACTATTCTTTAAATAATTGAAAAAGAGGGATGTCAATATGTGGAGAAAGCAATATAATAATAAATTAAAATCAATTGAAGATGCTATTCTTTCACTCCCTAAAAGAGCAACTGTAGTCGTAGGTCTTGCGGCTACAGAAGCTCAAGGGTTTTTGAGTAATCTTCATAAATATAAAGATAATTTTGAATATATAAAGGTATTAACTTGTCTTAATATGAAAGAGTATCCATTTTTTATGGAAAAAGAGTATGAGAATAAATTTGCAAATCATTCATGGTTTTATGCGCCACCTACAAGAAAAGCAAAATCTGAAGGTTTATGCACTGTTGATTATATTCCTAATAATCTTCATATGGCTGGTACAGATAAAATAATGAGTGAAAAAGAGGATGATTCAAAATTAGTGTTTTGGGGAACTGTTACTCCAATGCTTGAAAATTCAGGATATTTTAGTTTAGGTCTTTCAAATGTCTATGAAATGGAAGTAATTGAAAATGCTGATATGGTTGTTTTAGAAGTTAATAATAATATGCCTTGGATTCACGGAGAAACCCAAGTACATATAAATCAAGCTGATTATATAGTTGAATCTGATTGGGAAATTCCGGCTTTACCAATAGTTGAACCATCCGAACTTGAAGAAAAGATAGCTAAATATATAGCTGATTTAGTAGATGATGGATCTACTATTCAAATAGGAATAGGTGGAATTCCTAATGCTGTGGCAAAGTTATTAGTTGATAAGAGAGATCTCGGAGTTCATACGGAGATGTTTACAGAATCTATGATTGATTTGTTTGAAGCTGGTGTAATAACAAATAATAAAAAGAATTTATGGAAAGGCAGATCTATTTGTACTTTTGCACTTGGATCTAAAAGGATGTATGAATGGTTGAATAATAATCCAGGCGTATGGGTTATGAGAGGAAGTTATGTTAATGATCCTTTTGTAATAGCTCAAAATGATAATATGATTTCTATTAATACTGCTATTTCTGTTGATTTACAAGGTCAAGTTGTTTCAGAAGCAATTGGTACTAAACAATTTTCAGGAACTGGAGGACAACTTGATACACATAGAGGAGCTATTAAAAGTAAAAATGGTAAAGGTATTATAGCTTTGAGATCAACTGCAAAAAAAGGAGCAATTTCTACCATAGTTTCAGCACATCCACAAGGATCTACTATTTCTGTTCCAAGACATGATGTGGATTATGTAGTAACTGAATTTGGTGTAGCTCACTTAAGAGGTAAAAGTCTTTCACAGAGGGTAAAAGCATTAATAGAAATTTCACACCCTGATTTTAGAGAAAAACTTTTAACAGAAGCTAAAGAACTTGGATATATTTAATTTTATTATTTATTATTAAGGAGGAACAATATATGAGCAAAGTATTTATTATTGATGCAAAAAGAACAGCTTTAGGAACATTTGGCGGAACTCTTAAAAATGAACCTGCATCCAAGCTCGGAGCACATGTTTTAAAAGAAATGATAAGTATAAATAATTTGAGTCCTAATAATATAGATGAGACAATAATTGGTAATATTTTAGGTGCAGGCCAAGGAATGGGTCCAGGTAGGCAGGTTGCTATTTATGCTGGAATACCTGTTGAATCTCCTGCTTATACTATAAATATGATATGTGGTTCAGGAATGAAAGCAGTTATGATAGGTGCAACAGATATAATGTCTGAACAAGCAGATTTAGTTGTTGCTGGTGGTATTGAAAATATGTCTATGGCACCATATTTAATAAATTCAAATAATAGATTCGGAAGTAAAATGGGTAATCAAACAGTTATAGATCATATGATAAATGATTCTTTAACAGATGTTTTTAATCAATATCATATGGGTGTAACTGCTGAAAATATAGCACAAAAATATAATATAAGCAGAGAGGAACAAGATGAATTTGCATATACGTCTCAATTAAGGGCTAATCAAGCAATAGAGAATGGAAGATTTAAAGATGAAATAATTCCTTATAAAATAAAAACAAGAAAAGGTGAAGTTGTATTTGATACTGACGAACATCCTAGACTTACAAGTGTTGAAAAACTTGGAATGTTGAGGCCAGCTTTCAAAAAAGATGGAACTGTTACTGCTGGAAATTCTTCAGGAATTAATGATGGGGCGAGTATTATGATTCTTGCTTCAGAAGAAGCAGTTGAAAAATATAATTTAAAACCAATTGCTGAAATAATTGCATTTTCTCAAGCTGGAGTAGATCCTGCATTTATGGGATTGGGACCAGTTCCAGCAATAAAAAAAGTTATGGAGAAAACTGGTTTAAGTTTAGATGATATATCATTGTTTGAACTAAATGAAGCATTTGCATCTCAATCTCTTGGTGTAATTAAAGAACTAAGTGATTATTATAAGAAAGATAAAAATTGGTTTATGGAAAGAACTAATTTGAATGGTGGAGCTATAGCTTTGGGACATCCTGTAGGTGCATCAGGTAATAGAATTATAGTAACTTTGATTCATGAAATGTTGAAACAAAAAAAAGAGTATGGACTTGCTTCACTTTGTATAGGTGGAGGAATGGGGACTGCAATAGTTATTCGTAATTTAATATAAGGGGTGATTTTATGAAGAAAATCCTCGGAACTTTAATGGCAGTTTTATTGATCGTTTTTGCTTTTGCTGAAGTTGGCGTGACTGATACAGAAATTAAAATAGGTTCTTTTCAAGCATTATCAGGACCAATAGCTTCAATTGGACAACCTATGACTAAAGGAATGCAGGCATATTTTAATTGGGTTAATGATAATGGCGGTATTAATGGTAGAAAGATAAACTTAATAGTTGCTGATGATCAATTTAATCCTGCAAAAACTACCGTAGAAGTTAAAAGACTCGTTGAATCTGATAATGTTTTTTCAATAGTTGGAGGACTTGGTACACCAGGAGTATTAGCTGTTATGAATTATTTAAATGAAAGTGAAGTTCCATTTGTATATCAAGGTAGTGGTTCTTCATTATTAAGTTTCCCAGCTAAAGAATATGTTTTTCCTGTACAACCAAATTATAAAGTTGAAGGTAATATAATAGCTAATTATTTTGTTGATAAAGGTTATAAAAATATAGCTCTTGTTTATAGAAATGCAGAGGATGGTAAAGAATTTGCTGATTCTTTTGAAGAAGTTCTAAGTAAAAATGGTAAAAAAGCAGCTATTTCTTTGGCTATAAATCCTGCAGCAGATAATTTTGCAACTGAAATAACTAAATTGATAGGTAAAAGACCAGATGCTGTTGCAGTAATGCTTTATGGAGCACAAGCACCTAATTTTATTAAACAAGCTAAACAGTATGGATTAAGAAATCAAGAATATGTTTTATCTTATGCAAATGCTTCTGTTACATTTATTCAATTAGCTGGTAATGCTGCAGAAGGTGTAAAAACAGCTGCTTGGGTTGATGTAGACTTTGAAAATCCAGAAACTCCTGCATTAAAAATATATGGAAAATATAATAATGGAGAAATACCAAATGCATATGCAGTTGCAGGTTTAATAGCTGCAGAAACATTTACAGAAGCAGTTAAAAGAGCTGGAAAAGATCTTACAAGAGAAAGTTTGGTTGAAGCTTTAGAAACTTTCAATAATTGGTCTGGTGAAATAACAAATGGAGTTACTTATGCTGATTTTAATACAGAAAGAGAAAATTCAAGATTGGGTAAAAACTCTATGTATTTATTAGAAGTTAAAGATAATATATTTGTAAATTCTACAGATTGGTTATATTTTAAATAAAAAAGTTTTTAATACAGCGGGGTTTTAATTCCCCGCTTTTTTAAAGGGGTGAAATAATGCTTCAGATAAAAGATGTAAGAGTTTCTTTTGGTGGATTAATAGCAGTTAAAGATATGAATATGAATGTTAAAAAAGGAACAATACATTCTTTGATAGGTCCTAACGGAGCTGGAAAAACTACTTTATTTAACGCAATAACAAGAGTTATACAGCCAGACAAAGGTGATGTTATTTTTAAGAGTGAATCTTTAATAAATCTTACGCCAGAAAAAATAATATATAAAGGTATCTCAAGAACTTTTCAAAATTTACAACTTTTTCAAGGTATGAATGTATATGATAATATTTATTCTGGATTTGTTCATAATTATAAAGGAAATTTATTTGAAATATTTTCTAAGAAAAAAAGAGATTTTGATATACAAACAAAAAATAAGATATTGGAAGTTACAGAGCTTCTTCAAATAAAAAATAGACTTAATTCTTATCCGTCTCAATTACCTTATGGTGTTTTGAAAAGGGTAGAGATTGCAAGAGCTATGGTTTCTGATCCTGAACTTTTGTTATTTGATGAACCTGCTGCTGGTTTGAATCATAATGAAACATCTGAGATAAGAGATATAATAAAAATGCTTAAATCTAATGGTAAAACTATTTTACTTGTTGAACATGATATGAACCTTGTTATGAAGGTTTCAGACGAGATAACTGTTATGAGTTTTGGAGAAAAAATTGCTGAAGGAGTTCCAGAAGAGATAGCAAATAATGAAGAAGTAATAAAAGTATATCTGGGGGAGAGTGAAAATGCTTAAAGTCAATAATTTAATAGTTAATTATGGTCATGTAAAGGCCGTAAAAAATATAAGCTTTGAATTGAATAAAGGTGAAATAGTTTCAATACTTGGTTCTAATGGAGCTGGAAAAACTTCAACTCTTTTTGGAATGATGAGTATTGTAAAATCATCTTCAAATATTGAATTTAAAGGAAAAGATATAAGCAAATATTCCTCTGTTCAAAAAGTAAAAGAAGGTTTGGTTTTATGTCCAGAAAATAGAAGAGTTTTTCCAGAATTATCTGTAGAAGAAAATTTGAAAATGGGGAGTTTTATTAGAGGTAATTATTCTAAAGTTATAAAAGATGTTTATGACTTATTTCCAATTTTAAAAGATAGAAAAAGACAGGCTGCAGGTTCATTATCTGGTGGAGAACAGCAAATGCTCGCTGTTGGTAGAGCTATGATGGGAGAGCCAGAAGTTCTCATGCTAGATGAACCATCTTTGGGATTGGCACCAGTTATTACTGATGATATATTTAATGTTTTAAAAGAACTAAAAAATTCTGGAGTTTCAATATTGCTTGTAGAACAAAATGCCTTGAAATCCTTGAGAATTTCTGATAGAGCATATATTCTTGAAACTGGAAATATAGTTGCACAAGGTATTGCTAAAGATCTTTTAAATGATGAAAAAGTTAAAAAAGCTTATTTAGGAATATAGGGGTGATTTTATGCTTATAATACAAAGTATTATATTGGGAATACCACAAGGGGCTCTTTATGGACTTATGGCCTTTGGTATAGCATTGATATTTAGAACTGTCAGTGTTATGAATTTTTCCCATGGAAATGCCGGAATGTTTGCAACTTTTATAGGTTTTAGCGTTTATACATTAACCAATAATATATTTATTGCTTTGATATCTGCAGTTGTTTTTGGATTTATTCTTGGAGTATTGATAGAAAAATTTTTAATGAGACCTGTAAAACATTTATCACATGGTGCTATGTTGATAATAACTTTAGGCCTTTTGATGGTTTTTGAAGGATTATCTATAGTTATTTGGGGAACTGAATATTTACAATTACCAGAACTCAATGATGGTATGCCTATTATAATGGAATTTGGAGAAAATATATTAGTTTTACCAATAAATGATTTAATTGTTACTGTTATAGCATTAAGTGTTTCTATTTTATTGGCTATATTTTTAAAATATACAAAAATAGGTACTGCAATAAGAGCAAGAGCTCAAGATGAAGTTGGTTCGAGTGTTGTAGGAATAGATATAAATAAAGTAGATTCTATAGTTTGGGGAATAGGAATTTCTCTTGCAGCATTAGTAGGTATACTTGCAGCACCTAAAACTTATGTACATCCTAATATGATGACAAATATGCAATTGTATGGATTTACTGCAGGAGTTTTGGGAGGATTTTCAAGTTTGTTTGGTGCTATAGTAGGAGGAATGATTCTTGGAATATTAGAGAAAGTAGTTGGTGTTTATATATCACCAGATTATCAGTTATCTATAATATTGATATTAATCATAGTAGTTTTAGTTGTAAAACCTTCAGGTATATTTGGTAAAAAGTTTGAAGGGAGAGTTTAATTATGAAAAAAATAATGATAACTTTTATAATAGGTTTGCTTTTGGGATTAATTTTTATGTCTCAATCTTTTTTATTAATGATATTTTCGACTATTTTAATATTTGCAATAGCTGCTTTAGGGTTAAATATATTATCTGGTTATACAGGACAAGTTTCAATCGGACATGGAGCTTTTATGGCTATAGGAGCTTATACCACAGCTACGATGTCATTAAATTTTAATACTCCATTTATTTTGAACTTGCTATTAGCAATTGTTTTTTCAGCTATACTTGGTGCTATAATAGCACTTCCTGCTTTAAGACTTAAAGGTTTTTATCTTGCAATAGCTACTATGGCTTTTGGAATTGCTGTTGAACAGATAATATCTTCTTTTGAATTATTTGGTGGGCATATAGGTTTGAGAGATATAAAGCCTCTTGTTGATTCTGATTTTTATATGTATTTAATAAATCTTGCATTTTATGCAATTTTAAGTTATATTGCTGGAAGAATAATAAATTCACCTAATGGGTTGAAATATAAAATGACAAGAGATAGTGAAATAGCAGCAAGATCTTATGGCGTTAATTTATCATTTGCTAAATTAGAATCATTTGTTTTGAGTGCTATATATGGTGGTATTGCTGGAAGTTTATATGCTCATACTATTGGTTATATTGCACCTACAGATTTTGCATTAGGGAACTCTTTAAATTTACTTGCAATGATTGTTATTGGAGGAATGGCCTCTATACATGGAGGATTAATTGGTTCTATTATAATTACGGGTTTACCTTTCCTATTTTCAAGAGGTAGTATACCTATGTCTATAATATTTGGAATATTATTAATAGTTTTTGTTCTTTTCTTCCCAAAAGGAATAATATATGGTCTTATGATGGGATATGTTAAATATTTGGAAAGGCCTTTTATATATTTTATAAAAAATAATTTGAGAAAAAATGATAAACCAAAACAAAAAATCAAAGTTAAAGGAAAAGATATATATTATGATGTAAATGGTGAAGGAAAATCTGTTATAATGATACATGGTAATTTTGGTTCTCATAAATGGTTTAATAAAGTTAATAATATATCAGGATATAAAATATATACTGTTGATATGCCAAATTTTGGACATTCAGATCATATTGAAAACGCTAATATTGATGAATATGCTGATTATATAAATGAATTTATGAATTCACTGAATATAGATAAAGCTGTTATTGTTGGACATTCTCTTGGTGGTGCAGTTGCTCAAAGCTTAGCCTTAAGGTATAATAATAAGGTGAATAAATTGATTTTGATTTCTTCAGCTCCTTATTATGGATTTAAAACACCTGAAGAAAATTATTCTTCATTGGCTTTGTTGAAAAATAATAGAAGTATTTTAAAAGAAAGTATTAAAGGTATAATGCCTCTTAATAAAGATAAAAAGTTTTTAAATGAACTTGTTAATGATTCATTGCTTATGAATCCAAAATGTTTTGTAGAGAATGCAAGAGCTTTAGAAAAATATGATTTTACTGATTTAAAAGATAAAATAAATTTTTCTACAATGGTTTTATTTGGTAAAAAAGATATTTTAATTACTAAAGAAATGGCTGTTAGAACAGCAGAATTTTATAATGCTGAATTAAAAGAATATGATAATGTAGGACATTCATTGATGGTTGAAGAACCTGAATTATTCAAAAAAATGTTTATAAATTTTATGAATAGGGGTTAGTATGTTATGAAGAAAAAAACCGATACATTAGATAAACTATTGGAAGCATCAAGAGATCTATTTTCAAAAAAATGGTATGAAACTGTTTCTGTCGCTGAAATTTGTAGAGAGGCAGGAGTTTCTAATGGTGTCTTTTATAGATATTTTAAAAATAAAAAGTCTATATTTGAATATCAGGTTGATGAACTTTTGACTTATTTTGAAAGAGAATTTAATAATATAAGAGGTATAACAGCTGAAGATAGACTTGAAAAATTTTTGGATATAGTTATTCAATCAGGAGATAGGCATAGACAACATATTACCATTTTTAGAGAAGCCCAATATAGATTTCCAGAATTTGAAAAAAGATTAAGAAAAATGTATATTATCGGTTTGTCAAGAGTTTTTAACAGAGAAATAAGTGAAACAGAGTATCTCTTTGTAGCTGGAGCTGTTAGGTTTATAAATATAAGATATATATTTAATTCTAAAGAATATAAGAATGAAATTTTAAAAAATATAATTATTAATGGTATTTTTGAAGAACTCGAAGTAGATTTTTCTAAAGTTTTTTCTGAAAAACTTGAAGAACCCGATATGATAGAATGTAAAACTTCAAGATGTAAATTGATAAATGCAGGTATAAAATTATTCGGTGAAAAAGGTTATTATAATGTGAATATATATGATATAACTAAAGAAGCAGGATATGCTGTAGGTACTTTTTATATATACTTTAATTCAAAAGAAGAATTTCTTTCTTCTATAGTAGATATAATAAGTAAAAATACGAGAAGATTTTTATCTTTAAATTCTAAAGAAACTCTTAATAGACTTGAGAAAGAATTGAGAGGTATTTATTTATTTTTATTCTTTTTTTCACATAATAAAAGCTATTATGAGATTGTTAGAGAAGCAGAATTTGTTGTTAATGAATCTGCCAAAAGATATTATGATAATTTTGAAAGAGGATATCAAAATAATTTAGATAGTATAAAGATTGAAGATAAATCATTAATAGCAAATTTTTTAATGGGTTTTTCTCATTATCTTGGAATTGAAAAACTCTTTCTTGAAAACGTAACTGATGAGAAAGTAATAATAAAAGAAGTATCTGATTATTTTAAAAATGGTATAAAAGAATAATATGAAAGGATAATATACATCGTATATTATCCTTTTTCATAATATAAAGGGGGATATTATGATTATAAAAACTTTAAATGAAGTAGATTTAGAAGATTTACTTGAAGGATTTAAAGATGCTTTTTCAGATTATGTTGCTGATATTTCTATGACTAAAGAACTTTTTATGAGAACTTTGAAATGTAGAAGAGTTGATAAAGATTATTCTTTGATTGCATTAGAAAATGATAAAGTTGTAGGATTTATTATTAATGGCTCTGGTTTTTTTAAAGATGAGTATACTATTTATGATATTTTTACAGGAGTTTCAAAAAAGAACAGGGGAAGAGGAATAACAAAAACATTATTTGAAAAATTAGAATTATTATTGAAAGAATCTTTATTTAAACAATATTTACTGGAAGTAATAGATAATAATTTTAAAGCTATTAATTTGTATAGAAAAAAAGGATTTATTAAAAATAGAAATTTATCAATTTTTTCTTTTAAAGATTTTAATATAAGAGATTTTAAAGAAGATATAATAATAAAAGAATATGAATATTTTTATAAAGATGATTATAAGAAAATGACTTTTTATTTGCCTTCTTGGCAAAATTCCTTTGAAACTTTAGAAGAGATAAAAAATGAAGTAAAAGTTTTAGAGGCTTATTTTAAAGATGAATTAGTAGGTTATTTAACTTTTAGAGAAAATGAAATATATTCTTTTGGATCTATTAAAAATTATAAAGTTGATATTTTAAATCAATTGTTTAAAAATTTTCATGAAAAATGTAAATTAAAAAATATTGAGGGAAAATTATTGAATGTTGATTCTGAAAATGATATTATAGAATATTTGTTCGACATAGGATTTAGAAAGATAAAAGACAGAAATAGTATAGTTGAAATAGGGCAGTTAGAGATGATAAAAAAATTATAGATAAAAATAAAATCGCTAATAGTAATTACTATTAGCGATTTTATTATGCATTAACTAATGTTAATTTAGACATTTTTTTATATTCTTTTAATAATAATAAAGTTCCTAATAATATCACTATTCCATCAAATAATGGTTGAGTAAACCAAACAGCAGATATTCCAAATATCTTTGGCATAATTATTATTGCGGGTACAAAAAATATTAATTGTCTTGAAAATACTAAAATTCCAGCACTTTTTGCATTTCCAATTGATTGAAAAAAAGTTATCATCATTATCATTAAACCATACAGAATAAATATGCTATAAAAAATTCTGAAGTTTGATATTCCTGTGTTTACTATGCTTTCATTTGTTATGAATAGGGATAAAACTTGTTTTGAAAATAATTCTATAGGAAGCCAAAAAATCATTGCAAGAACAGTTGCACCTAAGACAAAAGTATTATTTATTTTTTTGACTCTATCATACATTTTTGCTCCATAATTAGTTCCAATTGCAGGTTGTAAACCTTGAGACATTCCCCATAACGGTATAAAAGAAAAAGCTTGAATTCTTAAAGAGGCAGCCATTAAAATACCTTGAGTTTGATCTCCATATTTAAATGCCATTCTATATAATAGCATTTGTTGAACCATACTTAATATTTGCATCATCATAGCTGAAATACCAACTGAAAAAATATCTTTTAGAAGAGATTTTTCTATTTTTATTTTTTTTATTTTTATAAATTTGCTTTTTGTTAGAAAATATTTTAAAGTTATAATTGCTTGTATTATTTGAGAAGTTAATGTTGCCATTGCAAGACCTTCTAATCCTTTTTCTTTAAATAATAAAATAAATATTGGATCAAGAATAATATTTAATATTGCACCAAAACCCATTATTAACATGGCTTTTTTCATTATTCCTTCGCCTCTCATAACCATATTAGCACTTTGAGCAAAATTGACAAATATTGAACCTAAAAAGATTATTCTTAAATATCTTATACCAAATTCTAATATATCACCTTCAGCACCACTTAATTGCAAAAGTTGTTTTGCGAATATTATACCAAAAACCATTACTATACTCGATAATAATAAAACAGTTGCTATTAAATTTCCCATTATTTTATCAATAGTTTTATAATCTTTTTTACCTATAGCCCTTGAAAGTAAAGAGGCTGATCCTATTCCTATTAATGTAGCTATTCCATTATTTATGAAAGTAATTGGATAAGCTATTGAAATTGCACCCATTTCTTTAGAACCAAGCATTTGACCTGCATATACTCCATCCATAAATGAATATAATCCTATGACAACCATTCCTATTATTGCTGGAGTACATAATTTAAACATCAACTTAATAGGTTTTTGAGTTAATAATTCTGATCTTTCATCCGTCATTTTATCCTCCTACTATAAAGACCATTCCATACTTTGATTTTGAAGTTCTAACATATGTTTGAATAGTCCATTTTTATTTAATAATTCTTTTGAATTACCTTCTTGAATTATATGACCATCATCCAATACTATTATTTTATCAGCATTTTCTATTGTTCTCATACGATGAGCTACTACTATAACAGTTTTATTTTGGATTAGTTTTGAAATTGCTTTTTGTATTTGGGTTTCATTTTCTACATCTAAAGAAGCAGTTGCTTCATCTAAAAGAACTATAGGAGAATTTTTTAAAAAAGCTCTTGCAATTGAGATTCTTTGCCTTTCACCACCAGAAAGAGAAGAACCATTCTCTCCAATTATGGTGTTATATTTATCAGGCAATTTATTTATAAAATCATCACACATAGCAAGTTTAGCCGCTTTTTTAACTTCTTGATCACTTGCATTTCTATTACCTATTCTTATGTTTTCTAATATAGAATCATTAAAAAGGGTGACGTCTTGAAATACTATGGTATAGTTTTTTAATAAAGATTCTGGATCTATTTTGTTTATATCATTTTCTCCTAAAAAGATTTTTCCATCATCAGGATCCCAAAATCTTGCAGCAAGTTTTGCAATTGTACTTTTTCCACAACCAGAAGGACCTATTAAAGCAGTTACTTCACCTTGCTTTGCTGTGAAATTTATATTTTTTAAAACGGGTTCATCTTTTTTATAAGAAAATGAAATGTTTTCAAACTTTATATCAAAATTTTTTAATTCATATTCTTTTTTACCATTTTGAATTTTATAATTTTCTATTTCTTTCATTCTATTTATTGGTAATTCTATACTGAATATTTCAGCTATATTTTCAAGATTTCCAGATAAAGGATCATATAATCTCGATGCTGTTATTAAGAAAATTAAATAAGTTATAAAATCTGTTTGTCCATTTATTAATAGATTACTTCCTATTAGAACAACTGTTACTAATCCCAATCTTAAAATAGCTTGTGAAGAGGTTACAAAGGTTGCCATTATGAATTCTGATTTTATTTGAGCTTTTTCAGAAATATCTAATTTTCTATCGAGATCATTCATATAATTTTTAGTTATATTATATGCTTTAATATCTTGTATATTTTCAAAACATTCTTGAATTTGTTCAGTAGCATCGAGTTTGGCTTTTTTGTGTAAAGCTTTTGTTCTTGTTTGTATTTTTTTTGAGATAATTATTATTCCAAATGATACAGGTAATACCCACAATACAGCTAATCCCATCTTCCAATTCATAGTTATTAATGCTATTATTATTATTATTGTTGATATTATAGAACCAAATAATTGAGGTATTGCATGTGAAAAAGCATGTTCTAAAGATGCACAATCAGCGAGTAATATACTTGTTAAATCTGATACATTTCTTTTCCCAAAAAAAGAAAGTGGAAGTTCTCTTAATTTTTCAGCGAGTTTTATACGTCTGTTTTCACTTTCATTATAAGTTGATATATATACTGATGAATATTGAAAATAATTAACTATAAACATTATTATTAATGTTATTATTATCAAAGTTAAATATTTTAATATACTTGGAAATTGAGAATTTGATTGAATTAATGGATTTAGTAATTCATTTATCATCATTATAAAAATTCCTACAGGTAGCATCATACAAAGATTTATTAAAGAACTTAAAAAGATGCCTTTTATGAGACTTTTAGTACCTATATTACTCAATGCAAATTTATTTTTAAGATAATTATACATTTATATTCTCCTTTCCAACTTTCCAGGATATAGAAGATTTATATTCATCCCACATTTTTGAATATAATTTGTCATTTAGTAATAATTCATTATGATTACCAGATTCTTCTATTCTTCCATTTTTTATAACAAATATTTTATCAACATTTTTTATTGAAGATAATCTATGGGCTATTATTAAAACAGTTTTATTTTCAATTAAAGATTCAAAAGCTTTTTGAATTTGATACTCATTTTCTGGATCGGCAAATGCAGTTGCTTCGTCTAAAATTATTATAGGAGAGTCTTTTAAAATAGCTCTTGCAAGAGCTATTCTTTGTTGTTCTCCTCCTGATAAATAAACACCTTTAGTTCCTATTACAGTTTCTAATCCATGAGGCATTTTCTGTAATATATCATCACATTGAGCTAAATTGGCAGCTTTTAATACATCTTTTTTCGTAGCTTTTGGATTTCCCATTTTTATATTTTCGAATAAACTTGTTTTAAATAATTTACTATTTTGAAAAACAAAAGCTATGTTATCCATTAATTGTTTTTCAGGTATATCTTTTATATTTATATTATCAATAGTTATACTTCCTTGATCTATATCCCAAAATCTTGGTATTAAATTTGCTAAAGTACTTTTTCCACCACCAGAGGGTCCTACTAATGCTATAACTTTTCCTTCTGGTATTTCTAAATTTATATTTTTTAATACAGGTTCTTTTGCATTTGGATATTTAAAAGTAATATTATTGAATTTTATAGAAAAATTTTCTATAGTAATATTTTTTTCTGAAAAATTTATGTTTTTTTCTTCTAAAATATTTTCTACTCTATTTAAAGCTTCCCTTGCGGACATTACACTTTCACTTAAATGCATTATTTTATTCATCATAACTGTACATACAGGTACAAATAACATATAAAATATGAGATCTAATAGGGCAGACTTATAATTATTTGTATTTAATAATATGATCAAACCAAATGGCATTAAAAGCATCGAAGGCAAATTTATTGATAATGTATATTTTATTAAAGGAATTCTACAACTTAATGCAAAATTTGAAGCATATTTTTTATAATTTTTAATAGAATTATAAAAATTTTTAAATGAAAAAACAGTTTGTTGAAAAACTTTTACAACTGGAATTCCTCTTATATATTCAACAGCAGAAGAGTTCATGGTTTCAAGCGAATTCATATAATTTTCCATAAACATTTGTCTGTTTCCGCCTATCATTTCTTTTAAAAATAAAAAACTTATCATTAATGGAAATAAACATACAATACCAAGTTTCCAATCAAATATAAATAATATTGTTATTATTGCAAAAGGCATTACAGCTAATCCAGATATATCAGGAAGTTGATGAGCCAAAAATGTATGGGTTAAACTTGCATTATCATCTATTATTTTTCTTAATTTTCCGCTTGGATTTTGTTTAAAATACCCTATAGGTAAAGTTATAATTTTATGCATTGAAAATTTTCTGATATTTTTTTCAACCCTAAATGCAGCGAGATGAGAAAGTATTAAACTTGTAAAATATAAAAGAACACTTATTACTGAACTTCCCATAGCTAACCATCCATATTTAATTGTTTCTGTTGCTTTAGTTATATCAGGAAAAACAGAAAGTATGTCTTTTATTATAAACCATATAAATATAAAAGGTAAAAAAGACAAGATAGAACTTAGTGCTGAAAAAAATATAGAAAATATAATAAAATATTTTCTATTATCTGCAAATTCTAATAACTTTTTTAATGTTGATTTGTTTTTTAATGACACTGTTTAATACACCTTCTTTATAAATTATTGTTTTATTTGACAAATTTTAATTGAATATATATAATTGAATAGAACATTTGTAGTTTCTCCTACATTATAATATATTAATATTAAAATTTTAATAGTTTTTTTTGTTATAAGTCTTTTTGGGATAAAGTAATGTCTAATCATGATAAGGAGGGGTAAAAATTCAAGCAAATATACATGAAAAAGAATTAAAACGTTTTGGATTTAAAGAAATTTTTTCTTGTACAAAATTTAATAATATTGGAAAATGTTATGCATTAGATCCTTATATTGGAAAAGGATATTATTGGATTTATAATAATGAAAATTTATTTTCTATTGTAATTCATGATTTTTATTTTAATGATGATTTTTATATGGAGCATGATTTAGATGAATATTTTAGTATTTCTTATTTTGAATCTGTTTCTGGCGAAGAACTTAACCCTTATAATAGACTGAGTTCGAGTATTATTAAAAGTTTTTGGGCAAAAAACAAATATCAAGCTATATTTCATAAAAATATACCAATAAAAACAATAGGTATAGAATTTTTACCTGAATATTGTGATAATTATTTAATTAAAAAATTTGGAAAAGAATATATTAATCCAAGAAAAGCCTTATTAAGTGTGGATGAAAAAGAAGATTTTCCAGAGATAGTTATGCTGCTTTATCAACTTTTAAATTATAGAGGTAAAGGTATTTCGGCAAAACTTTTTTATGAAGGGAAAGTTTTTGAAGCATTATCTTTAATTTATGATAGGTATGCATATAAAATTAATGAAGAAAAAAATTTATCTAAAGAAGATAGAGAATATATTAAAAATGTTAATTTATATATAAATGATCATTATTCTTTTGATTTAACCTTAGATAAGTTATCTAAAATAGCTTGTATGGGTCTTACAAAATTGAAGAAAACATTTAAAATGGTTAATAAATGTACTATAACGGAGTATATACAAAGAAAACGTGTTACTGAAGCACAACATCTTTTAATGAAAACAGATCTCAATGTTGGTCAGATAGCAAATATAGTCGGTTATAAAAGTGCAAGTAGATTTTCAGAATTGTTTAAAAAAAATACTGGAATTCGTCCAGCTGATTATAGAAGATTGTATCATAGAAGTTAATAATTTATACAAAAAGGAATCCTTTTTTATAGGATTCCTTTTTACAATTATAATAATTGTTTCATATCATCATCTATATTGTTAATAGTATTTATCCCAAAATTTTTTACAAGCACATTAGCTACATTTGGTGATAAAAATCCAGGTAATGTAGGACCAAGTTTTATATTTTTTACACCTAAATATAATAATGCTAATAAAACTATTACTGCTTTTTGCTCATACCAAGCTATATTATATGCAATAGGTAGTTCATTTATATCATTTAATTCAAAAATTTCTTTTAATTTCAAAGCTATAACTGCTAAAGAATATGAATCATTACATTGACCAGCATCAAGAACTCTTGGAATTCCATCTATATCTCCAAGATTTAATTTATTATATCTGTATTTGGCACATCCAGCTGTAAGTATTATAGTATCTTCTGGCAACTTTTTGGCAAAATCTGTGTAATATTCTCTGGATTTCATTCTACCATCGCAACCAGCCATTACAAAAAACTTTTTAATTTTTTTAGTTTTAATTGCATTTACAATTTTATCAGCAAGTGCAAATACTTGAGCATGTGCAAAACCTCCAGTTATTTTACCATTTTCTATTTCCTTTGGAGAATTTAGTTTTTTTGCATGATTTATTATTTCAGTAAAGTCTTTTTTTCCATTAGAATCTTTTTCAATATGTTTACATCCTGGATAACCAGCTGAACCTGTTGTATATATTCTATTTATATGCGCTGGTTTTGGTGGTACTATGCAATTTGTTGTAAAAAGAATTGGGCCATTAAAAGATTCGAATTCTTCTTTTTGTTTCCACCAAGAGTTTCCATAATTTCCTATAAAGTTATTGTATTTCTTAAATTTAGGATAATAATGTGCTGGAAGCATCTCACCATGAGTATATACATCTACTCCTGTGTTTTGAGTTTGTTCTAATAATTGTTCTAAATCTTTTAAGTCATGTCCAGATATTAAGATTGCAGGATTATTTTTTACACCTATATTTACTTCAGTAATTTCTGGATTCCCATATGTAGAAGTATTAGCTTGATCTAATAAAGCCATTACATCTACGCCATATTTTCCAGTTTCTAAAGTTAAGGATACGAGATCATCAATACTGAGATCATCATTCAATGTTTTTGTAAGTGCTTTTGATACAAAATCGAATATTTCTTGATTTATATTGCTTAAGTTATATGCATGTTCAGCATATGCAGCTATACCTTTTAATCCATAAGTTATTAATTCTCTCAAAGATCTGATATCTTCATTTTTTGTTGCTAAAATTCCAACTTGTACAGAATCAGATTTAGCTTTTATTTCTTCTTCAGTATTTGCAGTCCAAACGGCACAGTCATGTAATTCATCAACTAATAAATTATTTTTTAGTAATTCTTTTTTTATATTTTCTCTTAATACTAAACCTTCTTTTATTTCTTCTATGAAAGCTTTTTCATCAAAATTTGCATTTGTTATAGTCATAAAAAGCCCATTCATTATAAAATAGTCTGCTTTTGGAAATTTTAAATTTCCTTTTTTTCCTTTTTCATTTAGTAAAGCTATACCTTTTATTGTATACAATAAAAGATCTTGTAAGTTTGCAACTTCAGAAGTTTTACCACATACTCCCATTACTGTACAACCTGTTCCTTTTGCAGTTTCTTGACATTGATAACAAAACATACTCATTTGATACCCCTCCTTGTTGAAGATATTATATGTTTATATTTTCTATTATTTTACCGTTTCTGAGTTCTGTTCTTATATTTTGAATCTCTTTTTCAAGTGTTTCTAATTTTTTTAAATTTTGGATTTCTTTATTATTTGTTATCATTACTTTTTCAATACCACCATTTTTTATAACTATTCTTTTATTAGCCATCAATGCAAGTAATGGATCATGAGTGGCAATTAATACTATTTTTTCTTTGTTTATAAGTAAATTAATAGCTTTTTTTCTATCTATTCCAGCATTTTCTATTTCATCTATTAATACTATTGGCGATTTACTAAGAATAGCTGTGTCAGCTATCATTAAAGCTCTTGATTGTCCACCACTAAGACTTGTTATTGGTGTTTTATCATTGAAACTTTCTCCAGACAAATAATTAGCAGATTCTATTATTTCTTTTATTATTTTTATTGGATTATTTATTAATCTACTTTGTGCATGCAATTTAAGAAATTCTTTCACACTTAAGTCCATTATAAAGTTCATATTTTGAGATAATTCAGCCACAAGCTTATTTGAAGTTGAAAATCTCCATTTAGGATCTGGAATTTTGTTATTTATTAAAATTTGTCTTTTAGTTGGAGTATCTTTATTTGCAGTCCATTCAATATCAGCTAATAATCTACTTTTTCCAGAACCAGTTGGTCCAACTATTGAAATAATTTCACTTTTTTTTATATTTATAGAATCAAATTTTTCTTTTTTTCCAGATTTATCTGTACCACTTATTATTGTTAATGATTCCACTTCATTTGTATTGTCTACCCCAATAAATTTTAGCATTTCATCTATATAGTATATAAGATTATCTATTATTTCTTCTTCTGTCATACCAATTTTTTCCATTTCAAATTCATCAAGATTTTTTAGAATTTCAGTTATTGTTTTTTCTCTATGGTTTTCTATGGGAATTTGATTTTGTTTAAAAAAAGATTTTGAAAAAGGATATTTTTCTTCTATTTCAAAAATTTTTAAATTTTTAAAACTATTTTTTTTAATCATCAAAATCACCTAAATTTATTTTTCTTATATTACCGATTTGAAACTCTTTTCCTATTCGTGTTTCTCCAAGGCAATATGAACATAAAGCTGATGGCATAGGGTATCTTAATTCTTTTCCCGAAACACTTTTTATTGAATTTTTTTTGTCGTATATTAATGTACTGAATTCATAAGAACCTTGTCCAGTCAACCCATTTATATGTATTATTATTGCTTTTGAATTTACTGTTTGTACTCTTGATGAAAAAACTTCTCTTTCAGCTTGTGACACTATATCTCCCTTTGTAATTATTACTATATCAGCTGTTTTTAACATAGGACCTATTTTTTTGGGAGTGTTTATACCACTTAAGTTATCTATAACACATACTGATTTTATATCTTTTATATAAGGTGAACATCTGTTACAAAGTCCAGCACTTTCTGTTATTAAAATATCTAATTCGTTTTTTAATCCCCATTCTACAACTTCTTCTATATTACTTATGAAATAATGATCTGGACATAATGAACCTGATAAACCTTTTTTTACAGGGATTTTCATTTTTTTATATAATTTATCATCATCTGTGTATAAACAATCGAATTTTACTACGCCTACTGTTAAATTTCTTTCTTTTAAAGCTTGAATAGTTTTTAATATTATCGATGTTTTTCCTGATGATGGCGGACCAGATATTGTTATTAAGTTCATATTTAGATTATCCTTTCTATTTATTAAAATATATTTTTTAGTTTTTTTATTAATTCAGAAAGATCATTGTTGTATATATAATCCCAACCTAACCATAAGTATTTATTATCTTTCGTGATCATGTTATCAATATCAGGATGTGTACTTGGAAATTTGCCATTATATGAAAAAATTTTTCCTATTTTTTTTGAAGCGAAAAATTCTGAAATATTTTTTAATTTATTATTATTTTTATTTATCATAAATATGGGGCTTATTATAGCTCCATCTTTAGGCCATATTGGAATCATTGGTGAGTTTTTATTTATAGTTTTTGTAAAAAAATATGGCATTATAGTTATAGCAGGTTTGTTTAGCTTTGTTTTATACGATTGAACCATTTGAGAAGGATGAAGATTACTTATTAATGTTTTTTTTAAACTCTCAATTCCTTCTTCACCAAATTTTTTATGTATATTAAGAAGAATAGCGTTAAATAAGTCGAAATCAGTTATGGGTAAACTTACTTTATTATCATATTTTCCAGATAATAAATCTTCCCAACTATCAGGTATTTCATTTTTTAATTCATTTTTATTAATCAAAAAAATTGCTGGAACAACTGCTAAAATAGAATAAGTGTTTTTTGGGTCTTTTAAATTAATTTCATCATTTTGAAAATCTTTATTATAATTTTTTATGTTTGATAGATCTTGAAAATTTTGATATGTTTTTTTATTAAAAAATAAATCAAATCCAGCAGAAATAAATATATCTGGTACTTTATTTTTTATAGAAATCTTATAATCTTCTTTTAACCAATTTATGCCC
This sequence comes from Oceanotoga teriensis, assembly GCF_003148465.1. NCBI lineage: Bacteria > Thermotogati > Thermotogota > Thermotogae > Petrotogales > Petrotogaceae > Oceanotoga > Oceanotoga teriensis. The sequence continues at coordinate 195,020 of NZ_QGGI01000001.1, read as the reverse complement.
ATTGAAGCAGTTTTTAAGTCAATGTTGAAATTTTCTTTTTTTTCTTTTATATATTTGTTTAATTCTTCAAGTATGGGTATTTTTACTGGACAAGGTAGTATTCCTTTTATATTTATTACTTCTTCTTTTTCTTTTTTATTATTGATCTTTAACTCTAAGTTTTTTAAAAAAATATTTAATGGTATTTGTTTCATATCTAAAGCCATTTTTAGATTTATATTTTTTCCAAGAGTTTTTAATTTATTCATATTTTTGAATTCTTTAAAACCCATTTCAATTAATATTTCTAAAGTTTCAGGATATTTTGTAATTATTTCATATATTGAATTATTCTCATCTATTTTCATATTTTTTCACCTCATGTTTTAATTCGGATAAATTGTATCAATATATGAAAAATTAATCCGTAACAAAAGTTACAGAAAATAAAAAGAGATTATATATAGCCTCTTAAAATTTAATGTTTAAAGTTTCTCTTTTGGAATGTCTGATTAAAAAATTATCAGAATTATTATGAAAAGCTGTTATTACTTTTATGATTTCATTTTTTGTTATTGTATATCTTGATTCTTTATTTAATGGAATTTCAAACTCAGCTATTGAAAATTCTTTTGATCTTTTACCAGTATATTTTTTTATGTATTTTTCATCAATTTTTTTATGTTTTGTAGATGAAACTCCTAAATGTTCTTCGAGAATAATGTTATTTTTTTCAAATCCTATTAAAATTATTTTTGCATCTTTCATTTTAAATGTTGGATTGAAACCTATAGATATCCATCCGTTAGAAGGGGCTTTTAAAAGCATATATATACTTTTTTCTTCATTAAAAGTCCAATAAATTTTCATTCCAGTTTTAGTTATAATTTCGTTTTTATATTCAAAATCTTCGATTAATAAACTCTTTTCAGAAAATATGAATATTATACTTATAATAAAGATAAATATCAAAAAAAATTTTTTCATTTGTTTTTCCTCCTTTATTATCCGAATATCCATGGATTTGTTAAATGGATTATTAATGCAGTGAATATAATAATTGTATTTAATTTATGTATTAAAAGCCATTTTTTAAAGATCTTTAAATTTTTGAATATATATAATAAAAAGTTTATAATTATCAGAATTAATAAAATTGAACCTGTATGTATATAAAATACAGTTCCAAGTATTAGGTATGCATGTATTATGGCTATTAATATAATCAAAAGTCCATTTATTTTGTGAAAAAAAGAGATTTTTTTTAATAAAGATAAATATTTTGTTTTATTTTTGGAATTTTTAAATTTATAATTTTTATAAATTTTTTTTAATATAAATAAACTTCCATTTAATATTAAAAGAAAAACATTTATCCAACCAAGAACTTCGTATATCAATATTTTAATCACCTCATCATTATAATATTAATGTTTTTATAATATATTATAACATATATTCATATAATATTAAAATAATTGTCGTGATATAAAAAGAGTATTATGATATGAAAATCATAATACTCTTAATATAAATTACTTTTTTATATTTATTATAATATTTATAAAAATTGGTATTAATAAGATTAAACCTAAACTTAAAAAAGATTTTTGTAAACCATATATATCACCAATTTTTCCGAATAGAGGAAATATTATTATCATATATATACTAAATATCATAGAACACATAGAAAGGATAGTAGCTCTTTTATCAGAAGAGATTTTTTTATTTATATAATCAGAATAAGTTACAAAAATTATGCTTTCTGATATAGAAATTAAAATAAAAAATATATAAGGTATTTTTGAAATTCCCATAGATATTAAAGAAATAGAAATTATTATTGGAAATATCAAAAAAATACCTTTTTCTGTCAGAACGTTTTTTATTTTTTGTGTATATATTGAAAAAAAAGCACTTATTACACCAGAAATTGAAAATATTAATCCTATTTTTGTAGTATTGAAACCTTTATAATATAGATCATTTTGTAAGTAAAAAAATACTGTTGTACAAAACATGGTTAATAATTCTGAAAATAAAACAATAAAAAACAATTTTTTATCTTTGATCAATTCTTTAAAACTATCTTTGTTCTGATTGATAAAATTTGCGAAATTTTTTGAATTATAATTATATTTTATTTTAGGTTCTTCAAAAGAAAAGCTATAAAGAAAATTTATAATTCCTATTATAATTGCTATATTATAAGCTAATTCAAAACTTTTATCGGCAAAATAACCACCTAATAAGTATCCAAATAACATACCTATTTGAGTTATAAATTCTATTTTTCCAGATATTTTTAAAAATTCTTCTTCTTTTGATATATTAATTAGAGAGTCGTATAATAAAGCTTGACCTGCTCCAGACTCAAGATTATAAGATAGTGCATTAAATATCATGCTTATTGTAAAAAAATAAAAATTATTAGAATTTATAAATATAATGTTAGAAATTATAGAAATAAATCTTCCAAAACTTCTACTAGTTTTTCTACCGAAAAAGTCTGCAATTATTCCTGTTGGTACTTCCATAAAAAATGAAGTCAAATGAAATATTCCTTCTAATAAGCCTATTTGGGTCAAATTCATTCCTTTATAAGATAAAAATATTATCCAAATTGTACCAGTTAAATTTAAATTTGAAAAAAATGTAAATATATAATTCTTTTTTATATTTCTTTCTATTTTATCAATTTCAAAATGCATTTGCTATCACCTCATAATTATTTTATTCATCCACTATCAGCAAATACATTTATATTACCTAAAAATTTAATATTAATTATATACATCATAAAAAGTCCCCCTTAATATTTATATTTTATTATATCATTAAAAATATAAATAAATTTCTTGTTAAGATATGGACTAGATAAAATGATATAATATAATATTAAAATATAATAATTTGAGGTGTTTTTATGGAACTAGAAATTTTAAAAAGTATTCAAAGCATTAATAATAATTTTTTTGATGTTTTTTTTGAAATAATAACTATTTTTGGAGAAGAACTTTTTATAATACCGGTTTTGGCAGTTATTTATTGGGGAATTGATAAGAGATTTGGAGAATATATGGGATTTTCTATTTTTTCGAGCTTATTAGTTAATAATTTTTTAAAAGATATATTTAAATTTAATAGACCAATTGGAGAAGAAAATATAAGAAGTTTGAGAGTTGAAACTGCTACAGGTTATTCTTTCCCAAGTGGCCATAGTCAGGGTGCAGGAACATTTTATAGTTCTTTGTCTTTTTATATTAGGAAAAAAATTATTTATTTTTTTTCTTTTATAATGATAATATTAATAGGCTTTTCAAGACTTTATTTGGGCGTTCATTATCCAAAAGATGTTTTAGTTGGAATTATTTTAGGGGTATTTATTTCTTATATTACTTACTTTTTTTATTATAGAGTTTTGAGTAGAAATAAAATGTATATTATTTTATTAATGATTTTTGCGCCCTTATTATTATTTGTAGAATCGGCAGATTTTTATAAAGTTTATGGAAGTTACTTTGGATTTGTTTTGGGTATTATATTAGAAAAAAAATATATTAATTTTAATACTGATATAAAATTTATTAAAAAATTTTTAAGAATTTTTTTAGGAATAGGATTAATTTTTATTTTAAAGATTTCATTAAAAATTTTTTTTGTTGATCATGTTATTTTTGATATGATTAGATATTTTTTTATAGTATTTTTTGGTATCGGAATTTATCCTATGATATTTAATAAACTTTCTTTTTAAAAAGCAATCTATTATTAATTTTTTAGTAATAAAAAGAGTTAAATTTATATAGATAAAAATTTTATTAATTCATATGGGGTGTTAAATATGATTAATTTTAATACTGAAAATAAAAAATTAGAAAAATTTGAACAATTCAGAGATGAATATATAAAATTGATATTTAATAATGAATTAGATAGAGCTTTAAAATTTATATTAAATCTAAAAAAAATGAATTTTAGTATAAAAGATATTTATTTAAATGTATTTAGAGAATCTTTGTATAAAATTGGAGATATGTGGGAAAATAATGAGATCGATGTTGGTGATGAACATTATTTTTCTGAATCAACAAAAATTATAATGTCACATATTTTTGTTAATGAATTTAATCATGAAGAAAATCAAAAAAATATAATTTGTGGAACTATTGAGGGTGAATATCATGAAATAGGAATAAAGATGATTTCAGATTTGCTTTATGCTGAAGGATTTAATATAAATTATTTAGGTACAAACGTTCCTATAAAATCATATATGCGATTTTTAAATAAAAATAATTTTGATGCAATACTTATATCTGTAACTCTTAAAAAAAATTTAGATAATTTGAAAAAACTTGTAAAAAGTATAAAAAAAGAAGATAATTTAAAAAAAATGATGGTAATTGTTGGTGGATATCCTTTTTATGAAGATTCAAATCTTTATAAAAAAATAGGGGCAGATTTTTTTGGTAATGATATTGAGGATATTCAATTTTATTTAAAATATGAAAAAGAGAGAAATCTAAAGATTTCTCTCTTTTTCATTTAAAATCTTCTGGATTTGTTAATTTTATATTTTCTTTGTTTCCAGGTATTATTTTTATATTTTTATATTCTTCAAAGTATATTGAAGCATCATCTGTAAATTTTTTTATATTTTTTATATTTTTTTTATAACTAATGAATAATTTTTCATAATTGAAAAATTGTGGAGTTAAATGTCTAAATACTTTCGAACGTTCAAGAAATTTTATTATATTTCCATTAGAGTCTGTAAGAGAAATTGTATCAATTTCTTGTATTGCTGGTATTATAGCATCATGATTTTTAGATTCTATTAAGTATTTGTTGATATCCTCAGATTGAATAAAAGGTCTTACTACATCATGTATGCAAATTATATCTATATTTTTATTTTGTAAGTACTTTAAACCTTCAAAAACACTTTCGGCTCTTGAATTTCCACCAGCTATTACAGTGTTAACTTTTTTGAATTTTTTGGTTATTTCTTTTGTTTTGTTTATGTAGTCTATATTGGATACTATAAGTATTTTATCTATATTTGAGTTTTCAAATTTTTCTATAGTTGTTTCTAATATTGTTTTATTTCGTATTTTATAAAATTGTTTTGGAATATTAAGACCAGAACGTTTTCCAATTCCACCAGAAACTATTATTGCGTAATTCATTTTTTACACCTCCATTATTTTACTTTTATGATTATAACAGATAATTGAAAGGATATGAAATATAATATTTAAATATATTTTTTGTAAATTAAAATTCCTTAAGGTATAATATAAAAGGATGATTAAATAAATAAATTTTAAATATATACAGGAGAGTGATTTTAGTGTACATAGTTGGAGTTGACCTTGGTGGTACAGAAATAAAAGTTGGATTAGTTGATAGAGAAAAAGGAATAGTTAGAAAAGTTTCAAGAGCTACAGAGGTTGACAAAGGCCCAGATAAAATCGTTGAGAATATTGCTTTAGCTATAAAAGAAGTTGCTGGAGATGATGATTTTGAATATGTAGGAATTGGATCTCCTGGTTCAATTGATAGAAAAAAAGGAATAGTTAGATTTTCACCAAATTTTCCAGATTGGCGTGATTTTCATCTTACAGAAAAAGTTTCAGAATTAATTGATAAAGAAATAATAGTGGAAAACGATGCAAATGCTTTTACTCTTGGAGAATGGTATTTTGGTAAAGCAAAAGGTTCTCAAAATTTTATTGCTTTAACTCTTGGTACTGGTATAGGTTCTGGAGTAGTTGCAAATGGTACTTTTATAACTGGAAATAATGGTATTGGAGCTGAACTTGGACATATAGTTATAGTTCCAGAGGGACCAATGTGTGGTTGTGGTTCAAGGGGTTGTTTGGAATCTGTAGCATCAGCTAAATTTGTTGGATTACATGCAAGAGAATTGGCTCCGAGGTATCCTGAATCTTTAATGATTAAATTTGCTGGAGACATAAACAAAATAGAGTCTAAACATGTATTTAAAGCATGTGAAGAAAATGATGAACTTGCAAAAATTGTTGTTAATGAAACTGTTGAGGTTCTTGCAAGGGCCATCGGAGGATATGTTCATATGTTTAATCCAGAAATGATAATTATAGGTGGAGGCATGAGTAAAGCTGGTGAAACCTTATTTAAACCATTAAGAGAAAGAACAAAAAAATATGTTATGGTTAGTTTTAGAGGCACTTATAGAATAGAGCAGTCAGATCTTGTAGAAAATGCAGGTATATTAGGAGCTGCTTCTGCTGCCATATTTTCAAAAGGAGTGGAATAATGCAGAAAACTGTTACTAATTATTTAATCATAGCAAATTTAATCATTTTTGCTTTGATGTTTTTGTTTGGAGGATTTGGTGCTTTTAATAATCCTTTGATTTTATTGAGATTTGGTGCACAATATGGACCTTTTGTAAGTGCGGGACAGTTTAATAGATTGATAACTTCCATGTTTGTACATGGAGGTATTTTACATATATTATTTAATATGTATGCCCTTTTTTATTTTGGAAATATGGTTGAGAGAATATATGGTCCTTATAAATATTTTTCTGTTTATGTTATTTCTGGTTTTTTTGGTAATTTGATGACACAACTTATAATACCAGGAACATTTTCTGTTGGAGCTTCTGGAGCAATTTTTGGTCTTGTTGGACTTTTATTTGGATCTGGTTTTAGACAAGATACACCAAGGATGTTGAAACCTCTAACAGGTACAGCTTTATTACCTTTTATTATTATAAATATTCTTTTTGGATTTACTATGAATACTATAAATAATTTTGCTCATTTAGGCGGTCTTGCAGCTGGGTTTACTTTTGGATGGCTTATGCCTGTTACATTTTCTAAAACATCATGGAATATATGGAAATATATTTATTATTTTATGTGTGCGATAGTTGTGTTGGCTTATATCATGTTGATAGTATTCAATTTTATATAAGGAGTGTTTATTATGAATAATGAACTTTATTATAAAGTATCCAGAGATCCTATTCATTCTGAAATATTTTTATATCCATTAGAAATAGTTATAACTGATACTCCTTCTATGCAAAGACTTAGGTATTTAAGCCAACTTGCAGGTGCGGAATATGTTTATCCATCTGCAACACATACCCGTTTTGGACATTCGTTGGGAGTAATGCACCTTTCAGGCCTTTATGCTAAACATCTTTACCCAGAAAATCATTCTAAATATAGAGTTTTAAGAATTGCTGGATTGGTTCATGATATTGGTCATGGCCCTTATTCACATCAATTTGATGATATTGTTTATAAAAAGATGGGTTATAAGGATGGCCATGATGAATTTAGAGAAAGAATAATAAAAGGGAAATTAATAGAAGATATAAAAAAAGGTTTTTATAATATAAATGATCATAGAACTAAAAATGATTTTTATAAAGATTTAAGCCTAACTATAAAAAAAGAAGTTTGCGATGATAATATTGATGAAGCATTAAATGAATTGATGAATCTTGTAATAGAAGTTTTTGAAGGTGAAAATACTGGAAGTGTTGATTTTAACATAGTTCAAGGTCCTTTAGGTGCTGATAGACTTGATTTTGTTTTAAGAGATTCATATTATGCAGGAACAAGACATTTTGGTACTGGTGCTGTTGATAGGCTTATAAGAAATTCAGGAATGCATAATAATGGAAAAATAGTTTATTCTATAAAAGTAATAGATGATATATATACTTCTTTATTTTCAAGATTTATGATGTATAAAAATGTTTATTTTCATAAAACTTCAAGAGCTGCAGATCAAATGCTTCAAGAAGTTTTAAAAGTTGCATATGATGTTTTAGATCTTAAAGAGAGAGTTGAAACACCTGAAAAATTTGTAAAATTAACAGATTCAAGTATTATAAATGAACTTGAATTTCTATATGATATTATATATGAAAAAGATAGATATGATTTAACTTTGAATTCAAATCTTATGGAAAAATCGAATAAAATTTTTTATGCACATGAAATAATTATGAGATTAAAACAAAGAGATTTATGGAAACTTGTTATGGAAATTCCTTTTTCAATGACTGGAGTAGATCCTTCTGTTGTTAGTATGTCTGTTGCTGAAAATTCATTGAATATCATCAAAGAAAATATTGAAAAAACTTTAGATCTTGATATAGATAAAGAGGATAAAGAAATACTTAGGAAAATTCTTGAAGATTTTGATTTGATATTTAAAATAGATTCTCCTTATAAATTATCTTTGGTTCATCCTAAAGAATTTTTAGCGAGTGATGTTTATATAAAAGATATTAATGAAGATATTATTTCATTTGAACAAGTTTATGAAAAATATCCTGCTTATAAGCTTATGGAAAGTAATTTGATTCAAATAGTTAGAATATATATGAAATTAGATGATAGAGAAATATTAAAAAAATATTCAATTATTCCAAGTGCATCTGAAGTTAAGATTACAACGAGGTGGTAACATGTTAAATAATGTCGTACAAGCAGGTTTTTTTGATAATAGAGTTAGAGTAGTTTGCACAAACTCTACAGATATAGTAAAAGAATCAGTCATTAGGCATGATCTTTCTCCAATGTCTTCTGTAATTTTAGGAAGACTTTTGTCAGCTTCAATTTTACTTGGAAGTTGGATGAGTGAAAAAGAGAGGGTAACTCTTATGATTTCAACAAATGATGATGTTGGAGATATAGTTGCACAATCGAACTCAAATCTTGAAGTTAAAGGTTATATTTCAAATAAAAAATTGGAAGCAGTATTTAAAGAAAATGGCAAATTTGATGTTTCTAAAGTTTTAAAAAATGGCTCTTTAAATGTTATAAGAGATCTTGGATTAAAAAAACCAGTTGTTTCTAATATGCCTTTAATAAATGGAGAAATTGCTGAAGATATAGCTTATTATATGAATCAATCTGAACAAGTTCCTTCAGCTGTAAGTTTGGGAGTTTTTGCTGATAAAGAAGGTATAGTTTCAGCTGGAGGATTGATGTTGCAGATTTTAGATAGAACTATGAAAGATGAAGATATAGCTTTTTTTGAAAAAACTTTTATAAATATGGATTCTATATCTTCATTATTAAGAAAAAAATCTCTTGAAGATATAATTAAAGTTTTTGGAAATCCAGATTATATTGAATATAAAAACTCCTCTTTTGTTTGTAATTGCTCAAAAGAAAAAGTTTTAAATTCTTTAATAACTTTTAATTTTGATGAACTTGAAGAGATGAAAAAAGATAATGAACTTGCAGTTCATTGTTCATGGTGTTCTAAGAAATATGAAATAAATTCTAAAGATTTAGATGAAGTAATAAACATTAAAAGGAGGTCCGATAATGCTTAATGATTTAAAAGGTAAAAAAGTTATAGATGATTATAAAAAGATTATTGAAGATAAAAATGAAGATATTAATGCTGTAATTTCTCAAGATATTGTTTATGGAAATTCAAATGGAGATTATTATGGTATACCTTTTTTAGTTAAAGATAATATAAATATTTTAAATACATCTATGACTTGTTCTTCAAAAATTTTAAAAGATTATAGATCTGTATATACTGCAACCGTCGTAGAAAGATTAATAAATAGAGGGTTTTCTGTTATAGGAAAAACAAATATGGATGAGTTTGCAATGGGCGGAACAAATGAATATTCTGTTTATGGACCAGTGAAGAATCCTCTTGATTTGAACAGGGTTTCTGGTGGAAGTTCTGGAGGGTCTGCAGCAGCAGTTTCTTGTGGCATGGTTCCTTTTGCACTCGGTTCTGATACTGGAGGATCTGTTAGACAACCGGCTTCTTTTTGTGGTGTTGTTGGATTTAAACCTTCTTATGGAGTTTTGTCAAGATATGGATTAACTGCTTTTGGTTCATCTTTAGATCAAATCGGTGTTTTGGCTAAAGATGTTTTTGATGTAGCTTTGATTACTGATATTATGAAAGGTAAAGATGAAAAAGATTCAACAACTATATCTTTTGAAGAAAATCTTATGGAATATTTGAATAAAGATTTTTCTGATATAAAAATAGCTATTCCCTCAATTGTATATGATAAAATTCAAAATGAAAATGTAAAAAAAGCTTTTGATAATGCTGTTAATAAAATTAAAGCAAATAAAGTAACTATAGATATAGTAGATATTCCAGAAATGGAATATTCTGTTGCTGCTTATTATATTATAGCTCCGTCTGAAGCATCATCAAATCTTTCAAGATTTGATGGGGCAAGATATGGAAATAGAATAGATGGAGAGGGTTTAACGGATATGTATAAAAATACTAGAAATAATGGTTTCGGTATAGAAGTTAAGAGAAGAATTTTAATGGGAACTTTTACATTATCTTCTGCTTATTATGATGCATATTTTTCTAAAGCAATGAAAGTTAGAAATTTAATAAAAACAAAAATAGAAGAGATATTTAAAGAATATGATTTTATTTTAACACCAACAGCTCCTGTGTTACCACCTAAATTTGATGAAAAGCTTTCTCCACTTGATAGATATTTGATGGATATATTTACTATACCTGCTAATTTTGCTGGAACTCCTGCTATTTCAGTGCCTTTTGGAAATATAGATCATCTTTCATTTGGGATACAGTTTATGGGAAGAAGGCTTGAAGATGCAAAACTTCTTGGGTTTGCTAATCAAATTTTTAAGCTGGGAGCTGATGAATAATGTATAAAACTATTATAGGATTAGAAATTCATACTCAATTACTTACTAAAACAAAGGCTTTTTGTAAATGTTCAGCGGATCATTTTGAAAATGAAATTAATAAAAATGTATGTCCAATTTGTTCTGGACAACCAGGTTCTTTACCGGTATTAAATGAAGAAGCAGTAGATTTAGCAATTATGGCTGGATTAGCTTTAAATGGAAAAATTAATGAAATTTCTAAATTTGATAGAAAAAATTATTTTTATCCAGACCTCCCAAAAGGATATCAAATAACACAGTATTTTTATCCCATTGTAAGTGATGCGTATATAAAAATTGATGGTGATAAAATTAGAATTAATAGAATACATATGGAAGAAGATACAGCAAAAATGCTTCATCAAGGAGATCAAATTTCAACTGCTAAAGAATCATTGATTGATTATAATAGAGCTGGTATACCTTTAATAGAAATAGTTACAGAACCAGATATAAAAAGCCCTTCTCAAGCAAGAGAATTTATGGAAAAACTTAGAGATATTTTGAGATATGCTAATATTTCTTCTGGAGATATGGAAAAAGGTGCTTTGAGATGTGATGCTAATATTTCTATTATTGATGAAGAAACTGGAAAATCATCAAAAAGAGTTGAAATAAAAAATATAAATTCTTTTAAATTTGTCGAAAAGGCTCTTGAATACGAAAGAGAAAGATTAATAGAAGTTTTAAAAAATAATGAGAATATGGTTCAAGAAACAAGAGGTTGGGATGCAACTACTAAATCAACATTTTCTATGAGAACAAAAGAAGAAGAAGCCGATTATAGATATTTTCCAGAACCAGATATACCTTATTTAGTGATTGAAAAAGATAGAATAGAAAAAGTAAAAAATAGACTACCTGAATTACCCGAACAAAAATCGAAAAGATTTGTTGAAAATTATGATATTCCAGAATATGATGCAGATGTTATTTCTTCTAATAAAGAATTTGCAGATTTTTATGAAGAATGTGTAGAAATTGTAAAAGATGGAAAATTTGTATCTAATTGGTTTATAGGAGATATCTTAAGACTTATGAAAGAAAATGAAGATGAAGTAAATGATTTGAACTTTAAACCAGAACATTTAAAAGATTTAAAGGATCTTTTGGATTCTAATAAAATATCTACAAAAATAGCTAAAGATATTTTTCCACAAGTTTATTCTGAAGGAATAATGCCATCAATTATAGTAAAAGAAAAAGGACTTGAACAGATTGATGATGATGAAGAATTGAAAAAAATGGCTTTAGAAATTTTAAAAGCTAATCCTAAAAATGTTGAAAAATATAAAAATGGTAAGAACAACTTACTCGGTTTTTTCGTTGGGCAAGTTATGAAACAAACAAAAGGAAAGGCCAATCCTTCAAAAGTTAATGAAATATTTTTAGACTTATTAAAATAAAGACCGGGTATTATAGCCCGGTTTTGCCTTTTGAGGAGGTATATATATGAAAAAAGTTTTTTTTAGTATTTTTTTAATCATTGTATCTTTATCTTTTTCTTCGTATAATATAAATTTATATAATATTCCAAGTACTTCAGATGATTTTTATTTTAATATTGGTATTGGAAGTGAAGATTTAAAAGATATTAATGCTAAAGTTTCTTTCAATGATTTACATAGATCTTTTATTACACAAAAAATTTTTTTTAGAGAGGTTAAAATTAAGACAGGTGAAAGATTATTTTCTGCTTTTTTAAATATTCCAATTTATAATTCAAATTTTGTTTTTGGATATGAAATGAGATCTTCTAATGATTTATTAGGTATTATTAAGAGTAATAGTTTTTCAAGAACAGAGGTATTTACTGGTGGTTTTCATGAATATTCATACAGTTTTAATAAAATTTTAGTCCCTGGATATTTTAAAGGTGGATTAAGTTTAATATCTTTTGATGAAATAAATTCGTATAGATTTGATGGGTATTCAGATAAATATTTTAAATTACCAATTACTTTAGGCTTTAGAAACGATACTTTTGTAAGTGGTATTAAAATAGATACTTTGGATAAATATTACACAAATTTTTTAGGAATAGGTTTTGGAATAAATAATTTAAATATATATCCATATATATTTAGTTATTATGGGTTTGAATTTTTAAACCATGATTTTGAAATTTCTTTAAATGCCGTTTTTAAAGAGCCTCTGGACTATGAAATTTATTTAATAGATAAAGATTTTGATTTACCATTAATAATTTATTTTTCTTCAAATGGAGGAGGAATATTTTTTGAACTCTAATGATCTGGCGCTTTATTTTCATATTCCATTTTGTAAATCAAAATGTTTATATTGTGATTATCCATCTACTACAAATATATCAATGCAAAAAGAGTATTTTAATTGTTTAAAAAAAGAAATTTTGTTAAGAAAAAATTTTCTATTGAAAAATTCTATTAAAACGGTTTATTTTGGTGGTGGTACACCAAATTATGTAAAATCGTTTTATATTAAAGAAGTAATGGATTTTTTAAAAGATAATTTTTTGGGAACTTTTGAAGAAATTACTATGGAAATGAATCCTGGTATTTTGAATGAGAAAGATTTAGAAGTATATAAATCAGCTGGTATAAATAGAATTTCTTTAGGAGTTCAGAGTGTTGATAAAAATATTTTGAAATTAGTTAATAGACCTTATTATCCAGAAACCATATCTGATAATATTTATTTATTGAGAAATTTTTTTGATAATATAAGTTTTGATTTTATAATGGGTTTACCAGAAGATAATTTGAATGTAGTTAAAAGTAATTTGAATTTTATAAAGTTACATAGACCAGAACATATTTCTTATTATGTTTATGATAGCGATCATGATTCTTTATTAGAAAAAATGAAACAAAAATTTTTAATGCCAGAGGATGATTTTTTTGATGAGGGGCTTGATTTCATATATTCAAAATTAAATGAATTTGATTATAAACGTTATGAGATTTCAAGCTGGGCAATTTTTGACAAAGAGTCGTATCATAATAAGTTTTATTGGCGAAATTTGAATTATATCGGATTTGGCATTTCTGCTGGTGGGTATTATAATAGAAACAGATATGTAAATGAGAAAAATATTTCACGGTATATGAATAAATTAAATTCTGAAGAACTTCCTGAAGAATATTCAGTCAAAAATAGTTTTTTTGATGATTTTAAAGAGACTTTATTTATGGGATTACGCTTATTTGAAGGAATTGATTTACGAGAATTAAAAAAGCGTTATGAATGTATAGATGTTGACAAATACATAGATTATTTGATTGGAAATTTTTCTGCTTTTTTTGATAAAAATGAGAAATTAAAATTAAATGAAAATGGTTTTAATCATTCCAGATATGTATTTTTGAAGATAGTAGAAATGGAGGAATAGAATGGAATTAAAAGATAGAGTATCAAAATATCTTGAGAGTATTGATTTTGAAAATGTAATAAAAAGTCCAAGAGAATCTTGGGATGATTATTTTATGAGAGTTTCTTTTTTGGTAAGTGAAAGATCGAGTTGTTTACACAGACAAGTTGGGGCTATTATTGTTAAAGATAAAAGAATTTTAGCAACAGGTTATAATCAGCCTCCTTCAGGATTTCCTCATTGTAAAGATATAGGGTGTATAAGAGATGCACTTGAAATAAAGAGTGGAGAACATCAAGAAGTATGTTTCGGTTTGCATGCTGAACAAAATGCTTTGATGCAAGCTGCTAAATTTGGTATTAAAACGGATAATTCTATAATATATGTAACTCATCAACCTTGTTCTGTTTGTGCAAGGCTTATAATAAATGCTGGAATAGGAAAAGTTATTTTTAAAAATCCTTATCCAGATAATTTAACGAAATTATTTTTTAAGAAATGTAATATTGAAACTAAGATAATGAATTAATTTCTTTTTTCAAATAAAATAATTGGAGGTGCATCAATGCCATCAGAAAAATACTTTAACTATTTGAGAAAAGACAGAATGACACATGTATGGTGTCCTGGCTGTGGTAATGGTATAGTTATGAAATCTTTTTTAGAAGCGGCAAATAATCTTGGATTGGACAAGAATAAAGTTGCCGTTGTATCGGGAATAGGTTGTTCTTCAAGGGTAACAGGTTATCTCGATTTTAATACTATGCATACTTTACATGGTAGATCAATTGCTTTTGCTACTGGTGTTAAATTAGCAAGACCGGATCTTGATGTTATTGTTATGGGTGGAGATGGAGATATGCTTGCTATTGGTGGTAATCATTTTATTCATGCTTGTAGAAGAAATCTTGATATAACTGTGGTTATATTTAATAATTCTATCTACGGAATGACAGGTGGTCAATATTCTCCTACAACCCCGAGTGATTCATTGGCATCAACCGCACCTTATGGAAATATTGAAAATCAATTTGATCCTGTACAACTCGCAATTGCTTCTGGTGCAACATATGTTGCAAGATCTACCGTCTATCATTTTTTACAAACTGCTAAATTTATTGAAAAAGGAATCAAACATAAAGGTATTTCTATTATTGAAGTAATAAGTAATTGTCATACTTATTTTGGAAGATATAATAGTATGCCTAAACCTGCTCAACTTCATCAGTATTTTAAAGATAATACTATTTCTATTTCAAAATCTAAAGATATGTCAAAAGAAGAATTAAAAGGAAAAATTGTGATGGGTGAATTTATAAACGAAGATAAAGCAGGGTATCTTGAATATTATGAGAAGATGAGAGAATCTGTTGTTAATGGAGGTGTTAAATGATGAATCTTTCTATTTCAACTCCAAAAGCAATAAGATTTTCAGGTGAAGCAGGTCAAGGTAATATTTTGATGGGAATGGTCTTAGCGCAAGCTTTGATGAAAGAAGGGTATTGGGTTGTTCAAACTCAACATTTTGGAGCACAGGTTAGAGGTGGATTGGCTTATTGTGATGTTTTATTTGATGAAGAACAGATAGATTATCCGAAATCAGATACTTTTGATGTCATTTATATAATGCATGAACTTGGACTTCCTCATCTTCAATTTTTGAAGAAAAATGGAGTTGTTTTTTATGATGATGAATTTGTAAATCAAATTCCACAAACTGCTAATAGAATAACAAAAAAAATATTAAAAGTTTCACCTTCTAAACTCGCTTATACTGAATTAAAACATTTAAATGTTGCTAATATGGTAGGATTAGGTATGCTTGCAAAAGTTACAAATATAGTTTCTATAGATGCTTTAATCGAAACTATGAAAGAAAATGTAAAAGAAAGTTATCATGAACTCGATGAAAGTGCTTTGAAATTAGGATATAATTCTATAGATAAGACTTATAAGTTGAAAAATAAACATTTAGTGACGAGACTGGGAAGAGGATATGAATAATTGAAAAGATTTATTAATAGCGTGAAATATGCAGCTAAAGGTTTATCAGAAATTTTTAACACTCAAAATAATTTTAGAATTCAAATATTTATAGGACTTTTAGTTTTATTTATTTCTCTTTTTTTGAATTTAACTGGTATAGAATTTTTATGGATAGCTTTTGCTGTTATGATCGTTTTATTAATGGAAAGTTTAAATACGGTAATTGAAAAGATAATGGATTTTATAAATCCTGAATATAATCATATAGTCGGAAAAATAAAAGATATATCGGCTGCAATAGTTTTAATTGCAGCCGTATTTTCTGTTGTGATTGGTGTAATTATTTTTGGAAGGGCTATTTTCAACTTGAGTCCAAAATATGGTATAATTATAGCGATAATTTTCCTGGTCATTATTGTTCTTTTTTCTAAGAGGAGGTAGCAATATGGATAAAATTAAGGTTCTTATAGTTGATGATTCTGCTTTTATGAGAATGGTTTTAAAAGATATAATTGATAAACAACCAAACATGAAGGTAATTGGTATGGCCAGAGATGGACTTGAGGCTGTAGAAAAAGCAGTGAATTTAAAACCAGATATAATTACATTAGATGTTGAAATGCCTAAGTTAAATGGTCTCGAAGCATTAAAAATAATAATGAAAAAGTATCCAACAAGAGTTATTATGGTTAGTAGTCTTACTTCAGAAGGGGCTTCTATTACAATAGAATGTCTGGAAAATGGTGCTGTTGATTTTATTCAGAAACCTGCTGGAAGTACGTCATGGACATTTAGACAGGTGCAAGATGATTTATTAAAAAAGATTAATGATGTGTTTAAAATTTCTGTGGATAATTTAAAAATTCAGAGTAGGCCAACTAAAAAAATAACAACAACTAAAAATTTATCTAAAGATAAAATACTTCTTATCGCAAGTTCAACTGGTGGTCCAAGATCTCTTGATAAAGTTATTCCTGTTTTGCCAGGTAATTTAAATATTCCCGTTGTTGTTGTTCAACATATGCCGGCAGGATTTACAAAATCTCTTGCCGATAGATTGAATAGAATTTCAGAATTAACAGTCAAAGAAGCTGAAGAAGGAGATATTTTAGAAAAAAATCATGTATATATTGCTCCTGGTAATTTTCATCTTGGGTTAAAAAAAGAGTTTAATAGTGTTAAATTATTTTTGGATTCATCGGATAAGATAAATAATGTTAGACCGGCTGCAGATTTTACATTTGATCTTGCTGCAGAAATTTTTAAATCTAATTCTATATGTGTTGTACTTACAGGTATGGGAAGAGATGGTGCAAAAGGAGCTTTTAAGATAAACCATTTAGGCGGTAAAGTAATTGCTGAAGCTAAAGAAACCTGTGTAGTATATGGAATGCCTAAGGCGGTTGTTGAAGATGGTTATGCTGATTATGTTTTAGCAAATGATAAAATTGCTCAGAAAGTTGTAGATATTTTGGAGGGTAATTGATGAAAAAATGTTTTATTATTATTTTTATAGCTGTTTTTTTGAGTGGCTTTTCAAATGATTTCAATCAAATTTTTTACATTAGTGAAAATTTTGAAAGTGAAGATTTTATTTCTCTAAATCTTTTAGAAAAAACTAAGGATTATTTTGAATATGAAATTAAATCTGGTGATACATTACTTTCTATATCTAATAATTTTTTTACAAAAATACAAGATATTATGATTTATAATAAAATAGAAGATTCTTCTAAAATTTATATAGGTCAGATTATTAGAATACCTTATGATATAGTTGATTTCGAAGTAAAATAAACCTTAATATATAGGTGATTTAATGAAAAGATTATTTTTAACTATTTTATTAATTATTATTGGAACATTTATGTTTTCAAAAAATGTTTTTTTACAATGGAGACCTATGGAAAATGAGTATTATTTTGAACAAAATGGAATTACTTATATTGATTTTAAATATATAGCTCATAAATTAAACAAAGAATTTAAAATTGAAAACGATTCTTTAATTTATCTCAAATCTGAAAAATCTAAAACTTTTATATTTTTAAATGAAAAAGTTGCAGTTGTAGATCAAGATGAGGTTATAAAGATTAATGATGAAGAATTTATAGTAAATGAAAATAATATTTATACCACAGCGAATATAATTTCAAAACTTTTAAACTTAGAATTATTAGAGTCTTCTGTTGCTTATTATTTAAATATTCCTTTATCAAATATAAATTCTATAAATACTTATTTTACTGAAGATACCGCAAAAACAGAAATTGATCTTTCTGAGGAAGCCATTGTTGAAGTATATTCATTGGTTAATTCTATGGGATATCTTATTAAAATTAAGGGAGCAGAACTTCCAAATTCTTATTATTATAAAGAATTTAATTCTAAAATAAGATATATTAAAGCTTATCATTACTCTCAGACTGAAGTTTGGGTAAAAATACTTTTTAGAAGTAAAGCTAAAATGAAAAAAACTATCAAAGATAAAAAAATTGTTATGGAATTTAAATTTGATGAAGTTGATATGCCGGTTCTTGTAATAGATCCAGGACATGGAGGATGGGATCCTGGAATGATAGGGCCAAATTCAACAAAAGAAAAAGATTTTACTTTAAAAGTTGCAAAAGAAGTTTTAAATTTGCTTGCAGAATATGATATAGATGTATATTTAACAAGAGAAAAAGATGAATATATTGGTCTCTATGAAAGGGCAGCTTATTCTAATGATAAAAATGCTGACTTATTTTTAAGCATTCATTTAAATTCTTTTCCAGACATTCCTTCGGTTAGGGGAAGTGAAGTTTATTATTATGATTTTTCCAGTGCTAAGTATAGAAGTCTTATAACTTGGAAAATGAAATATGATTCAAAGAAAGATAAAGCAACCATAGATGATTGGGTATCGGTAAAAAAAGATTCTATAAAAGAAAGTAAAAAATTTGCAATTGAATTAGAAAATAATTTATTGGATAAAGATTTTAAGAGTAGAGGAACTAAACCAGAAACTTATGCTGTCTTGTCTTATACAAGATCACCTGCAGTTTTATTTGAACTTGAATTTTTGAGTAATCCAGATGTAGAAAAGAAATTTTTAAATGGAGATTATGTAGATGATTTTGCTGAAATTATAAAAAAGTCGATATTAGATTATTTCAATATAAAAGAGGCCAATTAAAATGGCCTCTTATTTTCTAAAATATATTAATAAATCAATATCTCCATAGTTTCTAATTTCGTCTAATTCTAAATTTAAAGGTGTATAATTATAATTTTCTCTTTTAGATTTTTCTATTATGATATAAGCACCATCTATTAAAATTTCAGAATTATTGTCTATTACTTTTAAAAATTCTTCTACAAAACCAAGATTAAATGGTGGATCTGCAAATATCATATCATATTTTTGATTGTTTTTTTTTAGTTCGGGAATTATGGTTCTAAAATCACCTTTGATGACATTTATCTCATTTTCTATACCAAGTTTTTTTGAATTATTTTTTATGATATTTACAGATTTAGATGATTGTTCTATTATGGTGGAACTTTTAGCATAATTACTTATAGCTTCAAATGAAAAAGAACCACTTCCACCAAATACTTCCAATAAATTATAATCAGATATTTCAAATATATTTATTAGAGTTCTTCTCAATTGTGAAGGCGTGTATCGAGTTTTTTTCGAAGGAACCGTATCAAATGAACTACCTTTTAAATATCCAGTTTCTATTTTTAGCATTTTTTACACCTCAAATTGCCTTTATTAATTCTGTTGAGTTTTTAAATCTCATCTTTATTTCTTGAATTATTTTTTTATCATCAAGAATATTGTCTTGTTCAATATATTTTTTTACTTCTTCTATTATTTTTAAATCTTCTGTTATATCTATGAATTTAAAATCAGGTATACCATGTTGCTGAGTTCCAAAAAATTTTCCAGGACCTCTCCATTTTAAGTCTATTTCAGATACTTTAAAACCATCATTGTTAGCTGAAAATTGAGTTAATTTTGTTTTTGTTTCTTTTGAAATGTTTGAAGATGTTGTTAAAAAACAATAAGATTGTTTACTACTTCTTCCAACTCTTCCTCTTAATTGATGTAATTGAGATAAACCAAATCTATCAGCATGTTCTATAACCATAACTGTTGCATCAGGGATATCAACTCCAACTTCTATTACTGTGGTTGATACGAGTATATTTATTTCTTTTTTTGAAAATTTTTCCATGATTTCATTTTTTTCAACCGATTTCATCTTTCCATGGAGAAGTCCTACATTATAATCTGAAAAAATCTTTGATATTTGTTCATGCATATCTTTTGCATTTTTTAAATCTATAGCTTCAGATTCTTCTATTAAAGGATATATAAAAAAAGCTTGGTTTTCTTTTTTTAATTCATCTTTTATAAAATCATATATGTTTTTTAAATTATTGTCGCTGTTTAAAATAGTTTTTACTTTTTTCCTCCCTGAGGGCATTTCATCGATTATACTTACATCTAAATCACCATAAAGAGTTAAAGCTAAAGTTCTTGGAATTGGAGTTGCAGTCATTACAAGAATATCTGGAGATGATCCTTTTTGAATTAAAGATAATCTTTGATTTACTCCAAATCTATGTTGTTCATCTATTATTATTAGTCCTAATTTTTTAAATTCCACATCATTTTGTATTATTGCATGAGTTCCGATTATTAAATCAATTTCACCATTTTTTAATTTATCTTTTATTTCTTTTTTTTCTTTTTCTTTAGTTTCACCAATTAATAATTCAGTTTTTATATTTATTTTTTCAAGGTTTA
Source organism: Oceanotoga teriensis (assembly GCF_003148465.1). Lineage (NCBI taxonomy): Bacteria > Thermotogati > Thermotogota > Thermotogae > Petrotogales > Petrotogaceae > Oceanotoga > Oceanotoga teriensis. Next base: position 174,184 of record NZ_QGGI01000001.1, on the reverse strand, counting down.
ATTTTATTTTTTGATATTGTTGCTTTGCTAACACTGAAGTTGGAACCATTAAAGCAGATTGAAAGCCTGCTTCAAAATTATCTATTATGCTTATTTCAGCAACCGCAGTTTTACCTGATCCAACATCTCCTTGTAATAATCGATTCATTGGAGATTCTTTTTTCATATCTTCTCTAATTTCTATATGAGCACGTTTTTGAGCATTTGTAAGTTTAAAATTTAAATTGTTAATATATATTTTTGATAATTCACCATTAATATTCTTCGAGTATCCTTTTAAATGTTTTTTAATTTTTTTCTTAGAATTTAATATAGCATATTCAAACAAAAATATTTCTTCATATTTAAAAGTTATTAGAGATTTTTTTATATGATAAGAACTTTTTGGTTCATGTATTCCCGTTAATCTTTGATTTATATTTAAAAGATTAAATGTTTTTATAAATTTATCAGGTAAAAATTCTTCAAGATAATATATTTGAGGATTTATTTGTTTCATTATTTTTCTCATTATATTTTGAGATATACCTGAAGTTAAAGGATATATAGGTATTATCTTATTTTGTAAATTATTTTTATTTTCAAGTATTTGAAAATCGGGACTCTTCATTTGTTTTTGTCCAAAGTTATATTCAGCTTTTCCATAAAAAGCACATATTGTATCTTTTTTTAAGTAGTTTTTTATATAATCTTGATTAAAAAAAGATATTGTCATTATTCCAGTTCCATCGTTTATGGAAAAATTTATTATTTTTAAACCTTTATTTATATTTACTTCATCCATATTTGCTACTTTCCCAACAATTAAAGCTGTTTCACCATCTGATATATTATAAATAGTTTTCACTTTTCTTCTATCTTCCCAATCTCTTGGCGCAGTATAAAGAGCATCATATATGTTTTCTATGTTTAAATTTTTTAATAAATTACCTCTTTTAGTACCGACATGTTTTATATATTTTATATCTGTGAATAAATTTAATTTATTTTCTTTAATATTGGTTGTTTGAGATATCAAATACTTATTTTTTAAGTCTATTAAAGAAGTTTTTAAATTGTTTAATCTTTTTGTTTGTCTTTCTGGAGGAAGCATATTTAAAGGTTTTACATAGGATAGAATTTTTTTCATATCTTCAATCATATTAAATTTTTTTAATTCTTTGTAGGATTCTCTTGCAAGTGAATTAAAACTGGGAAATATTTCTTCCCAGTTTTTCATATTTTTTTCTTTTAAAGTTATTATGTATTCCATTGATTCTATAATTTCTTCTACATGTTTCATATTATTTCTTTTTCCTCTCCATAAACAGCTAATCCTACAACTTCTGGTCCACTATGGCAAACTATTGTTGGCCATAGTCTTCCTCTTATGATTTCTTTTGGCTCAATATTTATTTTTTTGAGTTCTTCATTAAACATTTCAAATGCAGTGTTCATATGTTCAATATTTTTTTCATCACCATAAGTTATGTATACTTTTACATTATGAGGTCTTTTCTTTATGAACTCAATGGCGTTATTTACCATTGTATTATACATTTTTTTAAGACCTCTTACCTTCGCAATTGGGGCTATAAATCCATCTTCAACACCTAATATTGGTTTTATGTTTAATAGAGTTCCAGCAAGTCCTTGGGCTTTACCTATTCTACCATTTTTTATTAAATATTTTAAAGTAGGAACCGAAAATTGCATATATGAAGATTTTTTTATTTCAGGTAACAAATTTAAAACTTCCTCATAAGTTTTTCCTGAATTTATGAGTTCTATACATTTAATAGCTACTAAGTTTGCTCCAATAGAAACATTTTCAGTATCAATTATTTTAATATTTAGTCCTTCAATCATTTCTTTTGCCATATGACAAGTGTTTATCAATCCAGACATTTTTGAAGAAAAATGTATATCTATTACTTCAGTATAACCTTTTTCTTTCAGTTTTTTATAATTTTCAACTATTTCTCCTATTGAAGGATGGGTTGTATGAAATTCTTCAGATGATTGTATTATTTTATAAAATTCATCCTTTTTTATGTCTTCATTTTCAGTAAAAGTTTTATCATCAATAACTATTTTCATTCCCATAAATTCTAAATTATTATCTTCTATTTGTTTATCTGTCATGGCACATCCGGAATCAACCATTATTGCTTTAGACATTATTTTTCCTCCTCAATGGTAAGTTTACCGTTTTTTCTATATACTTTATAACCGTTTAATGTTATAGATTCTATTTCATCAGTTAAAACATATTTTCTAGCAATTAATATGCTTTGAGAGTCTATATAATATTTTAGGAAATTGTCTTGTGAAATATCATTTAAATATGAAATTTTATTATATACACCAAAAACTATTAAAAACCACAATAATGAAAATAACATTAAAAAAATGCTAATTTTATATATTTTTATCACCCGATTTTTCTTTTGAAATATTCATAATTATCTAAGAATTCTTTTATTCTGCTTTCATATCTTTCTAGATAAGAATTTTTTATTTCATTTTTTTCTTCTTTATTTTTATAAAAATTATATACATCATTATATGAATTTATTATATTTTTTGTGATATCTTCTCTTATTTGAGTATCTGGTATTTGTAAATAAAGTTCTATAAAAAGTTTTAAAGATTTGTCTGGAATTCCTCTATCTTTTTTTGCCATATAATAATTCGCTTTTCCTTCTTTTTTAGATATATTGTATAGATTATTAAGTATTTCATCACTTGGTATTATACCCATTAAATTTATTGAAAGATATGAGTATTCAAAATATACATTCTCCCACTCTGGAAATCTATTCCAGCCACCTGGAATTATAGAAATTGATTTTTCATTCCAATAAATAAAATTTTTATAATCTTCCTTTATCTTATTTTGTAGTTCAATTTTCAATTTTTCATTATTTGTGTTTTTTTCTATGTTATCATATAATTTTATTATATTATAATATAATTTTGATATTAATCTATAAGAATTTTTTTCATTAAATGATAAAAAAGCACTTTCTAAATAATTTATTTGATCATAAAACATCTGGATATTTAATAATATATTTTTTTCATTAGTTGTTGTAGAAATATTATATAGATTAGAAACATCTTTTCTTATAGGATTTGATATTGGAAAAAGATCTTCTTGACCTTTAAAGTCTTTTACAATATATTTATATTCAGAAGTATTTCCTTCAAATATATCATTTAAATCTTTTGTGTTTAATATTTCTTCTAATCTAAATTCTGAAACAGAAAATAGTTGAGCAAGATAAAATTGAGATTTTCCAAAATTATTATTAAAATCTAATGATTTTAAAAAGTACTCAAAAGCTTTTTTATAAGATTGATGAGCTTTTTCTTTGTACTCGATTTGTAAGTTTTTATATTTTTTTAAACCTTCATTTAATTCATCAATTTGTTTTTTTAAAGAATTAAATTCTGAAGAAAAAGGATTCATATTTTTTATATAGTCTTGCCCTTTTTTTATTTCATTTTCATATTGAGTTATTTGCTGTGGAATTTGAGATTGATAAATTTCTATATAGTAATTCATTTTTGTGTTTTCGGCATCTCCAAGTTTAAAATATGCTTCAGACATGGTATCTTTATATTTGAAAAACACTGAAAATGCGGTTATTATTACTAATATGGTATATATAATTTTTGGATTAAATTTTAGTATTTTATTTGAATTACTAAATTGTTTTGACATTGCTATTGAGAATATAAAAAGAGCTATTAATATATTTGGTTGCATATGTAAAGCAAATTCAGTTGCAGCATGTATTATTATTATACTTGCTATCCAACCAAAAAGTGAAATCATGATCTTTTTTTCAAATTCAATATCAGATCTTAAAATTTTAAAGTATCTCATTAAAAGAGTAATTATCAATAAAGAAATGGACATTATCCCCAATAATCCGGTTTCTCCAAGGACTTGTAAATAATCATTGTGGGCCCTTTTAAAATTGTTCCAAGCATAATAGTATTTTTCAGGATTTTTAGCTTGTATTTCTTCCATATATTTTATTGAATATACTGGATATGTGCCTATTCCTCCACCTATAATTTTATTGAGAGGATAATCTTTATCTTTAAATTGTTCAATAGAAACCATCCAAGAAAGATTTCTTTCATCCCAAGATGATTTTGAAGACATTGCTGAAAATCTTGAGATGGCATTTACTTCACCAGATTTATTAAACATAGTATTTGTATTAAACATTATAAATAGAAATACTAAAATGAATATCAGTAAAAATATTTTGATCCAGAAATCTTTACTAATTAAATATTTTTTATAATCAAGATCTTTTTTAGATATTAATAGTGATAAAATGAAAAATATTAAACCTACAGTGAATCCCAAATATACAGATCTCGTTTGGGCAAATAAAACTACCCAAAAAGATAAAAATATATTTATGTATAAATATATTTTTTGATATAATTTTGAATTTGGTTTTAATATAAAATATATTGATAGTGGTATTGTTTGAGCTAAATAATCTGATACAAAATTAGGATTACCTATAGTTGTTCTTAAGGTTATTCTTTGTGAAGGATCTCCTATTTTACCAAAAAATAAGTCAAATCCTAAAAATTTATTTAATAATCCATCTATTGCAAGTATTGTACCAGTTATTATAAAAGCCATCAAAGCGTATTCAATATATTTAAAGTTTTTTCCAAATGAATTTGTTATAGATAATGAAATTCCTATTATTACAAATATATATAAAGATACATTTAAAGAATAATTTATGTATGAAGGGTTTTGAATTTGTACTGATATTAAAGATAATAAAGAAGAGAATCCAAATAGTAAGAAGAATAAATGAGTATATGAAAAGTTTAATTTTTCATCATTTTTTTTAAATATAAAATATGAAAATAATATAAATGAAAATACACTGAAGACTAAGTTTTTTTGAGTTGAAAATTCGTAAACAAAATTTGGAATCATTAAAAATGGTATTAATAATATCATTAAAATAAATATTGATATTTCTTTATCTTTTTTTAAATTTTGCAAAACAAACCCTCCTAATTTATTTTTTTATCATAATAATATTACCATATTTTTATTAAAAAAACAATAAAAAAAAGGCCTTATAAAGGCCTTTATGAGTGAATTATAGAATTCACTAAAATTTTCCGGGGACAGAACACTTCAGGAGGGAGGGTAACCATCTTGAGTGTTCTGTATTTTCATTATACAAGAAAAGAAAAATTTTTCAAAGCTTTAAATAATTGATTTTAAAGTTATATAACCTTATATAGAGAGTTTATTTATATTTAATGAAAAAAATTTCATATTTTTATTTATTTAATATGAAAGTGAAAATTTTTGTATTATCTACTAAATTAGGATATTTTAAACCTTCTGAAAATAATGGAACATTACTCATAGTATGACCATATGTTGACCATGAGAACCCAGCTTTTTTTTGCATAGTATCAAGATATTTTCTTATCAATGGAGAATTGTAAGTATAATCTTTTGAATTTTTAGTTTCATTATATTCTTTTTCTAAACCTTTAATGTTTACTTCTTTTATAAAATCATCATAATTATTTGTATTTTTAATTGTATTGGCAATTTTTTCATAAGAAAATTTTTGGTCTTCAATTTTAGAAATACTTAAAAAACCATCACCAAGAGATAATCCGCCAGTTTCATGATCAGAAGTAAAAATTATTAAAGTTTCATTTTTATGTTTATTATAAAAATTTAAAGCTGTTTCTAAAGTTGAGTCTAGTTCTAACATTTCATATATCATTGTTTTTATATCATGTGCATGTGAAGCATGATCTATTCTTGCACCTTCGATGAGTATAAAGAAATTATCATTTGAAAATTTTTTTAATGCGTATTCTAATCCAGGTTTCAAATAATTTGTTTTTGAATCTATTGCAAAAGGAACATTTGAATAATTAGTTAGTATTAATTCTTGTTCTTCTGAAGGAATTTGTTTTAAACTGTTATTATATCTGAAATTCGAATTTTTTATTTTGTCATTATCAAAAAATGCAGTTCCTCCACCAATTGCGAGATCTATATTACTTTTTAAAAGTTGATCAGCTATTTCTTTATGATTTTTTCTATTAGAGGTTCTTGCATATAATCCAGCAGGTGTTGCATCAGTAATAGAAGATTTGGTTATTATACCTATTTTATATCCGGAATCTTTTAAATGATAGGTTATTGGAGAAATTTTTTTTCCTTCTTTATCTATATTTATCTGTTCATTATAGGTTTTTTCAAATGACATCATAGCAGTTATTGCAGCTGCTGAATCTGTTACAGTATTTAAAGAATTAGTTTTTAAAGTTGATAAATTTTCTAATTTGTATAAATTTAAATTTGTTTCATTATTTTTTTCTAAATATGTTTGAGATATAGAAATATGATTAAATCCCATTCCATCACCAATAAAAAAGAATATGTATTTATATGAAAAAGTAAATATATTTATTAAAATAATAAATAATAATATTATGTTTTTTTTAATAATAATCACCTCATTAGTTATTTAAAAGTCTAATATTTCTCCTGGATTTAAATTCAAAAATTTTTTTCCAAGAGACTCTACTTTACTTTTGAATAGATTTTTATCAGCTCTAATAATATCCCAAGTGTTAAAATGCATTGGAATTACAAATTTTGGGTTAATAATTTCTACGGCTTTGATAGCATCATCTATATCCATAACATAATTTCCGCCTATTGGTAATAAAGCTATATCTATATTTTCTGTTTTTAATAAGTGCATTTCCATACTTAAACCTGTATCACCAGCATGATATATTTTTTTGTTTTCTATTTCAATCAAATATCCACACGGGTTTCCTGCATATATTATTTCATTTCCGTCTATTATTGATGAACCATGAAGAGCCGAAGTCATTTTTACCTTTCCAAATTCAAATTTATAACTACCACCTATATGCATTGGATGTATATTTTGCAATCCAACTTTTTGTAAATATAATGCAATCTCAAAATTACATATTATTTTAGCATTTGTTTTTTTTGCAAGATATATACTATCTCCAATATGATCATCATGTCCATGTGTAATTAAAATATAATCTATTTTTTCAAAATCATCTTTATTTTTTTTAGCCTGAGTATTTCCTGTTATAAATGGATCTATTATTATATTTTTGATTGATTGAATATAAAATGCTGAATGACCTATATTTTCAATTTTCATTTTTACATCCCCTTATCCAAGTACTATACTTTGATATATATAAAAAATATACATTAAAATAAAAATAAATCCAAGAGGTCTTCCTACTTTTTTCTTTTTAGATAATAAAGTACCAAACAATAAAATTATTGCAAGTATTAATGAATAAAAAGCATCAAAAGTCAATCCTCTATCAGGTTTTATATCATTTATTAAAGAAGAAATTCCAACTATTGTTAATATGTTAAATATATTTGATCCTATAATATTACCTAAAAGGATGTCATTAGAACCTTTTTTTGAAGCTGCGATTGCCGTTACGAGTTCTGGAAGAGATGTTCCTACTGCAACTATTGTTACTCCAATTAAAGATTCTGATATTCCTATTATTCTTGCAAGTTTTATGGAATTGTTTACAGTTAAGTCTCCACCAATTGCCAACATAATAATACCTATTGAACTTAATAAAATTATTTTTGTCCATCCCATTTCATCATTTTCATCATCTTTTATATCTTCTAATAATTGATTTTGAACTTCTTTATCATTTTTTGCCATCATATATAAATAAATAATAAAAATTAATAAAAAAGATATTAATATTAGTCCATCAAATCTACTTATAACACTTGAATCTTCAATTATCATAGAAAAAATTACGGTTGAAATTATTATTAAAAAAGGCATTTCAAATTTCATGGTTGATTTTCCCATTGGAGCTGGTTTTATTAAAACTGCCATTCCAAGTATTAAAGCTATATTGGATACATTAGATCCTAAGACATTACCAAGAGCTATTCCAGAATTATTTAAAGATGCACTTATACCGACCACTAATTCAGGGGCACTTGTTCCAAAAGCTACAAGTGTAAGACCAGTAAAAAGTTCAGAAACTCCCAGTTTTTTTGAAAATCCTAAAGCTCCTTCGATTAATACATCAGCACCCTTTGCCAATAATATTAATCCGAATAATATAAGAAATAAATTAAGCATTAAAAATCACCCCGAATAATTATTTGATAGAATTCTTCATCATTTAATTTATTATAATTATTTAATATGTAATTTAAAAAATTAAAAGTTTTATTTTTTGAATAATTCATAAGTTCTAAAAAATTTAATGTTTTTTTACCATATGGTTCAACATAAAAATTTAATGTTTTTAAATTTATTTCGTTGTTATAAGCCATTTCATCGAATTGTTTTAATTTTAATAGCGAAACAGATTCAGCAATAATTTCTGGCCATTCATCGTTTAATGAACTTTTTTTTACAATTCCGGGAAAATAATAATGAGTCAATTCATGATATATATCTTTCTTTGAATTTACTATGTATATATTTGGCATTATATTAAAAGATCTTTTGAATGGTTGATATAATATATAAATATTATCTTTGAATTTAGGAAGATATGAATAAAAATTTTCAATCAGAGGTATTTCATCATATATCCATTTTTTATTGGTATAAAAATTTTTATTTGATTTCATATCATATTTTGAATTATATATGAATAAAGCTGAATTTATGTTTTTTTGTTTCTGTATTATTTTTTCCCCATATTGTAATCTTAAAAAAGAGTTTTTAATGTTTATTATATTAATTGGTTTTATTTTTTCTTGTGTATAAAAAATAAAATTTTTTTCTTTGAAATTTTCTGTTTCATAATCAAAAGTAAATATTTTAGTGAAGCCAGTGCTATATATTTTTATTGTATCATTTTTTTGAATAGTTATAGTTACTGGAATTAATAATAGATAAACAATTAAAAATACTATTATTAATTTAAGTATTTTATTTTTTTTCAATATTTACACTTCTTTTCTTCTTTAAATTTATAAATAAAATTAAACCTATTATAAAAAGTACAATACTTATTAATACATTCTGTTTTATATTTCCTATATATAGACTATCCGTTCTTAAAAGTTCAATATTACCTCTAATTATTGAATATAACATCATATAAAGAGCTGTTACTTCACCAAATTTCTCTCTTTTATTTCTAATATAATATAAAAGAATTAAGAAAATTATAAGATCAAAAAAAGATTCATATAAAAATGTTGGATGAAAAAATTCAAATTTTTCATAACCTGGCATTCTATTTTGAGGTTCTACAAACATTTTCCATGGAAGATTTGTTGGAGTACCATATGCTTCATTATTAAAAAAGTTTCCCCATCTTCCAATAGCTTGAGATAAAGGCAATACATGTGTAAATAGATCTGTTCCTTGTAAAAATTTTATAGAAGAGTTTTTTTTGAATTTGGTATATAAATAAGTTGATAAAATAGCACCTAATATAGCTCCATGTATGGCCATTCCACCATGATATGTTTTTAATATTTCTGAGGGGTTTTTTGAAAAATAATCGAGATTAAATAATACATAATATAATCTTGCACTTATCACAGATACTACTATTCCTATTATTATTGCATTTATCAAATCATCTTCAAGTATTTTTTCTCTTCTGGATTGTTTTAAAGCAATTAAAGTAGCTATTAAAATAGAGGAAGAAATTAATAAACCATACCATTTTATGCTTATGCTACCCAATGTAAAAATAGTATCATTATAAGAAATATTACCCTTGAATCGCGGTGGTAATAATGTAATACAAGCAACAATAAAAATAGTTAGGGTGCTTATAGACATTATTTTAAAATATTTATCTTTGTGCACAAAATATCCCTCCTTAACACTTGATTTTTATTTTTTTTAGTATTATAATTATATCTTGTAAGCGGATATAGTTCAATGGCAGAGCGCCAGCTTCCCAAGCTGGATGTTGTGGGTTCGAGTCCCATTATCCGCTCCAAAAAGTCCCTTCACTTAGAAGGGACTTTTTTATTTTATATTTACTTTAAAAAAATTGTTTTTAAAAATTTTATCTAATTGGGTTTGAGAATATTTTTTAGATCCTTTTTCTTTATTATATTCTTCTATATCTTGTATCAATTTTTCTAAGTCAAGAGCAGTTTCAGCTTCTTGCACTAATTCAATTTCATCTTCTTTCATTATTGACTTGAATTTATTATTTAAATCAGTATCTGCTTTTATATTTGAACCAATTTCATCTAATAATTTTTGATTTTCTTCTGCTTCTACTTTAAAATCAATATTTAAATCATTTTTTTGATTTTCTGTTTCAATCAATTTTTCATCAATATTTTTATTTTCTGATTCGATTAATTTTTCATCAGTATCTTGATTATCTGTTTCGGAATCTTTTTCATTAAATGATTTATCTTCTAAATTATTGAGAAGACTTTCAATTTCATCTATATTTGCCTCTTTTAAAGATTCATCAATTAAATCTTTTAATTGATCTGTTTTGTCTTCAAGTGTAGCGCTCTCTTCGTTTATTTCATTGTTTTCAATATCATCATCAATTTCACCTAAAAGTTTTTTTAATGCAGAAGATTTTTGCCATATGGTATCTAAATTATCCAGTTTTAGATTCATAACTTCTTCTAAGTTTATTTTTGGGGTTTCTTCTATTTGTTTTTCAGCAATTTCTTCAACCGTAATATCAGATTTTTTAGGTTTTATAGTCATTGTTTTTCTTAATATAAATATCATCATTATACTTATCAAGGCCGATACAATAAATATTATTACAGTTATGATTATGAAAGTTCCTGTGTTATTAGATTTAGTTTCTTCTTCAATTGGGCTTGAGTCTTGGGTTATTTTATATTCATCAAAATTTAATTCTTGAGTTAAATTATTATTTTTTATTGAATTTAAAGCTTCTTTTGCAAGAGAATTTTCTGGAAATAATTTTAACAATTGTTCAGCTAAATCATATTTTTGATTATGAAATGCTGACAATCCAAGATAAAGTTTTATTTCAGGTATATCAGCTTCTATCTTGGCTGAACTTTCCAGTGATTTCATTAAAAATGTTTCAGCAACTTCATAATCTCCAGATCTAAAAGCTTTTAATCCAGATAAATAAAATGTATAAGCACTTTCATAATTTGAGGCTATGGAGGTTATGCTTATTATTAATATGAGTATAATTATTATTTTATTTTTCCAAGCCATATTTCATAACCCCTTATATCATTATTTAATAGATAAACATCATTATCAATAAACATTATATCATGTATATCTGAATTTAATCTTTGATAATTACCTTTAAATATTCTATTAGTTAAATCTATATAAGTTAGAGTATCAGAACCTATTATAAATAGTCTATTATCTTTTTTTAATAATTTTACTTTTCCAATATCTTGATCGCCGATTACTTCTCCTTTTAGATTTATTAGGTCAAACATTAAAAGTTTATAATCAGAAGTCAAAATAAAGTATAAATCATTATTCTTTTCAAAATCAATTATACTATCAAAATCAATTTTCAAATTTTCTTTTAAATATTTTTCGTTTATTATATCAACAATTCTATCATTTTCAATTTTAGAAATTTTATCATTAAATATTAAATATATATCATCATTTAATATTTTAAATTTTGTTAATTTAGATGAGTTATCTATTAATTGATTTTTAAAGTATACAGACGATTTATCGGAAGAATTAACGATATATAAAAGTCCTTTATCTGGTATATAATAAATTTCATCTGCATTTTTCGTTTCATCTGATATTTTTAGAAATAAATCATTTTGATCATCACTAACATATATCCCTGTATCTGTAGATACATAATATCTATTGTTGTATACGACTCCACCTTTGATAATAGAATCAAAAATCTTTTCTCCATAAATTGAATAAATGCCCTGTTCAGTTTCTATAAGGATTTTATTCCCAATTTTTCTTAAGATAGAATTTGAAGTATTAATTTTACTTAAAGTATTTAAATTAGTTAATATGTTTTCTTCATTATACTGTTCTGGAAGTTTGAAATATCTATAATTTTCTTCTATGATCTTTTCTTTAGCCTCTTTTTCGGTATAAGTTTCTATAAAATCATCATCTTGAAAATCTTTTATTTCAATTTTTTCTACCGATTCATTCAAAAATCTTTTAATACTATCTAATACATCTGGATTTGAATACATTTCATAAAAATTTTTTGAATATAAAAGATTTTTATCAGCATTTTCAAGTAAAGCACTTTCTACTGAAACAACACCGTCGCCTTTAGAATTCAAAAATTCAGGATAAATTTTTGAAATAGAAGAATTTGAAAGTTCTTTAGACATTTTTGGGTTATTTCCAGCTATTGCGAGGTATCTCGTGTTTTCATTTTTTCCATATGAATTTAATTGATTTAAAAATTTAGAATTTGGCATAATATCTTCATAATATGAATTTATTTGTTCTAAAAAGAAATTTGTATTATAAGATATGTTTATTGCAGTTTGTTCAGAAATATTAAATGCATTTGATAATAATTTGCTATTTTTACCGTAAAATAAATTATAAAAAATTGGATTGGCTAAATTAGTTCCTTTATTAGGTGTTGATATTAAAACTATATTTTTAACATTATTAATTTCTTTATCTGATTCGATAGCATATCTAGCTATTAGCCCACCTATTCCATGAGCTACTATATCAAATTCTTTATTTGGAAATCTTTTTAATTGTTGTGCAAGTCTCTTAGCTTCAAATTCTATAAAACTTTTTGAACCAGTTCTTATTAAATATCCGAGATAAGAATCATAATATACTTTACTTTTGGTATCTATCATAGGGTACTTGTATTCCCAAATACTCCTTTTTGGAAATAAAACACTCCAGAAATTGTTTCCATAAGGATTTTCAGAAGTTGAAGTATTAGAAAGATATCCCGTGAAATTAAGATCTGTACCTGGTATTAATAAAACATCAGGTTCTATACTCACTGGTTTTTCGATCAATGTTTTCATTCCATAATCTGATTCTTGAGGTGATTTTACTATAAGACCAATTTTAGATAGATGAAAAGTTTCGGCTTCTAAATAATAGGTATTGTTTTCTTTTATCACTCTTGCACCAGAAAATTCTGATACTATAGGAGGTTCTCCATCCGATGAATATCCTAAAGTAAAATTAATAAAATTATCTCCAAAATATAAATTTGGAGGTATTTTATATCTTACTTTCAGAGGTATAAGAGAAGATTCTTCTTTTCCGTCTTCTGGTTTTACATTATAAATTTTCCCATAAAAATTACCTAAAGATACTAAATTTTGATATTCTATAGAATTTTCAGGTATTTCTTCAATTATAAATTTTTTTTCAGAATTAAAAGCATCCTGAGGAACTATAACACTTAATTCTTTAGATTTTATCATTTTAGTAACTTTAGAATTTTGATTTGAGTTTATAAATATAAAAAAACTTACAACACCTATGATAATTATTAGACTTATTATAATTATCATAAAAACTTTTTTGTTATATCTTAATCTTTTTAGATTCAATTTTAGCTTTTGAAAATTTATTAATTTTTTTATATCAAAGTTCAACTTTAATTTTCTTTTGTTTTCTTTTATTTCTTTTTCTTTTTTTTCCCCAGCCATATAATATCACCTATCTTTTTTCTATAATGTTTTTTAATTCTATTATATTTTTTAGAGTATGGTGTAAATTTTCTGATTTAAAAGAAATTAAAGTATTTTGAAGATTTTCATCAGCAAATTTTTTAGCTTCTTCCACTCCAATTTTAGAAATCAATGTTTTTTTATTTTCATCTTTTCCAACATCTTTTCCTAATTCTTTAGAATCATATAAAATATCTTTTAAATCATCATATATTTGAAAAGAAATACCAAATTTAATACCATTTTCATAAAATATTTTTGATTTATCTTCATCGCCTTTTAATATAAAAGGTATACTAAAAGATAATCCAAATAATTCTCCTGTTTTTTTCTTATACATGTTAATTATTTCTTTGTAGGCTGGGTTAATTCCTTTTTTTTCAAAAATTACATCTTCTGTTTCACCTTCAATTAATCTTAAAGTACTATTTAAATAGGCGTTTATTGTGTTTAATTTTATATTATTTCCATAAGGTAGTTTTTTTAATATTTTTGAAGGAAATACAAAACCATAGTCTCCAGTTAAAATAGAATTATATTCTCCGAATTTTATATGGTTAGTTTCTCTACCACGCCTAAGTTTAGAATTGTCTATTGCTGGAAGATCATCATGTATTAAAGATGTTGTATGAAGTATTTCTATAGCTATTTCACATAATAATGTATCTTTAACATTTATTTCATTGGATATTGAATTTATAAACCATGGTCTCAATCTTTTTCCACCAGAAGATAATGAATATAATAATGATTTTTTTATGTCTTCATTAGAAATTTCGAGTTTTACAAAATTTAATAATTCATTTTCAAAATAATTTTTGTAATCAAATAAATTCATTGTAAAGCCCCCTAAATATTATAATTTAAATTTTTATATCATTTGATATTATGGATCTAAGATGTTCTCTTAATTCTCCTTCAGAAGCAAAATTTTCTGGATTAACAATATCATGTATTTTTATGCTAACATTTTTAGATCTTTTAAAGATATAAGTACCTCTTTTACTTATATCGAGTGTTCCATTTATGGTTACTGGCAAAATATTAGCTTTATATCTATAAGGAACCATTAAAGTTCCTTTTTTAAATTCATCTACTTTACCATCTAAAGATCTCGTTCCTTCAGGAAAAATGGTTATTATTTTTCCTGATTTCACACTTTTAGCAAATTTTCTTAATGAAGCTGCACCACTTTTTGGATCATTTCTATCTATTAAAATAGATCCAAGATCTTTCATAAATTTTCCAACAACTGGAAAATTTCCAAGTTCTTTTTTAGCAAGAAACCCAGAGGCATATACAAATCCAAGTATTAAAGGAATATCAAAATAACTTTGATGATTTGATACAATTACATAATTATCATTTTGTGGTATTTTTTCTTTATTAATAATCTCTACAGGAGTCCTTATTACATTATAAGTACCTCTACCAAATTTACCAACCACTTTTCTTATATATTTATCTGTTATTTCATCTCCCTTTGATTTTCTCATAAAATATGCTTTTATTAGCACACAGCTACCATAAATATATATTATTCCAAATAATCCTATATAATACCATATACCAAAAATAAAATCAGCTATATTGTTGAAGAATCTTTTCATAAGAGTCCTCCTTTTATTTTTTCGATTTTTTCTAATTCAATTACTTTTGTATTGATTATTCTCAATTTTTTTGATAAATTTATAACTTCATCTTCTAATTCATTTAATTCATAAATTTCTGATTCAATGTTTTTTAAAACTTCAAATTTAGATTTTGTTGCAGGCCTATCGGGTAAAAAAACTGTACAACTATCTTCATAAGGTAATGTGGAAATATCATAATAATTAAAAGCTTTAGATAATTTTATTGTTTCTTCTTTATCAAAACCTATTAATGGTCTTAATATAAGTTTTTTTGATTCTTTGTCTATGCTATTCAAGTTTTCTACTGTTTGAGATGCAACTTGTCCAAGACTTTCACCTGTTATAATAACCTTAGTTTCAGATAGATCCGATATTTTATTTGCAATTCTCATCATAGATCTTCTTTGTAAGATTATGGAAAATTTTGAATATTTTTTATCTTTGAATAACAGTTGTATTTTTGTTAAAGGAATCATATATAGATCTAAAGGATTGATATTGTATAAACTCAATCTTTGAGCAAGTTTTATAATTTTTTCTGTTGATTTTGGTCCTGTATAAGGTGGACTCATAAAATTTATACAATTTAAAGACATTCCTCGTTTTAACATCATAGTGCCAGCAACAGGACTATCTATACCACCTGATAATAATAAAGATCCTTTTGAAGATGAACCTACTGGTAATCCGCTATTCAATTTGTAATTATTAGCATAAATATATGTTCCTTCACACCTTATTTCGACAAAAACTTTTACATCTGGATTGTGTACATCCACGTCTAAAGAATAAGATTTTAAAATATCTTCACCTATTTTTTTAGACATATCTATACTTTCTATTTTAAAATTTTTATCTATCCTCTTAGTTTCTATTTTAAAAGTTTTTATATCTGAATTTTTTAAAATAAAATTTAATTCTTTTGAAACATTTTCTAATATTTCATCATAATTATTATTGCATCTATGAACTTTAGATACAGAATATATTCCAAAAACTTCATTTAAAGATTCTAAATAATTTTCAAATATAATTCCATCGTTTTTTGGATGTAAATATATACGATTATTATTCCTTTCAAAAATAAAATCTTTTCCAACTTTTTTTTCAATATTGTTTTTTAAAATATTCATAAAAATACCTTTATTACGATTTTTTAAAGCTATTTCATTTATTCTTACCATAATAGAATACAATGTTTTAACCTCCAATAATATAATTCATAATAATTATATCATAGTTATATTTGTGAAGGTGTTTATGGAATTTTAATTTTAATTTTTTTATAAAGTAAAAAAATGATAACAATAGTTTCTTTAATGAAACTAATTAAATACTTTTATATTACAACTAAACTTTTGTACGTTTTCTGTTTTTTATAGTTTTCTTTAGCTATAATTAAGGCTTTTGGAAAAATAGAAATAAACTCTTTAAAATTAGAGTTAAATTGTCGTATTTGACTATTTTTTTGTCTGGTGTCATAATTATTATGACTGACTGTTCAGTCAGAAAATAAAAGAGGTGAAAAAAGCTTTGAGTACAACATCAAAAAAAATTACTAAATTTGAAAAAAAACAGTTTATAGCAGAAACTGCATTGGAAGTTATTGTAGAAAAAGGTCTTAATAATTTCACAATGGATGATGTTGCTAAAAAAGCTGCTTTATCTAAAGGTTCTCTTTATAATTATTTCAAGAACAAAAATTCTCTTATAATTTTTGCTTTTGGAGATTTAGTAAAAAAATTTGAAAATACTGTTGAATCAAAGCTATATGAAGAAAAAAACACACTTGAAGATAAAGCAGAACTTATTTCTGAGATGTATTTTTCATTACATTCTGAATTTGCTTCTGATGAACTAATGAGACTCTTTGAAATACTAATTAATTCGTATCATGATAATGAAATGATAAAACAATTAACTGAAATTTTTTCTAATTATTATAATAAAATGCTTTCAAAACTTGAAGGGATAGTTAATTCAAAAACAAAAGCTTTGATGATTCATGCCATGTTCGATGGTCTTACTATGTATAAAGCTGTTGGAGTTAATGTACCACAAGAAAAATTTAAAGAAGAATTTAAAGATATTTTAATGAAATTAAGTGTATAAATATTGGGTGGAGGTGTTTTTATGGGAATTATGGATTCAATGAAATCTATGATGATGAAACAAGCTGCCAAACTGGTTTCAAATGTTGTAAGAAAAGCAGATATTGATCAGTTTGCAAAGCTTTTATGGACTTTAACGAAGTTAGCTAAAGAACCAGCTAAATCTGGATTAAGACATTTAGCTGAAGGTGCAGATAGACATGATCCAATGCTTGTTAATTGGGTAGAATTATTTAATAGATCAAATCCTAAAGTGGTTGAAAAAGTTATTAATAATTTGATAATTAATGAATTTGCAGTTGGTGAAAAAGTTAGACAAGAAAAAATGCATGAATTAAAAATAGTTTTACCTAAACTTGCTATAATTTCTCCTACTTATGCATGTAATTTGAGATGTGTTGGATGTTATGCAGCTCTTTATGGTCATAAATATCAATTATCTAAAGAAGAAGTATTCAGTGTAATAAGACAATTTAATGATTTAGGAATATATTTCTTCATAATAACTGGTGGAGAACCTTTTGTTTATCCTTATTTTTATGATATTTTGGAGGAATTCCAAGATTCATATTTTATGGTTTATACAAATGCTACAATGATAAATGAAGATTCTGCTAAGAGACTTGCAGAGCTTGGTAATGCTACTTTTGCTATTTCTGTAGAAGGCGATGAAGCTATGACAGATTGGAGAAGAGGTAAAGGTATTTATAAGCAAGTTCAAAATGCTTGGAAATTAATGAGAGAAAATGGCGTTATTTTTGGTTCTTCAATAACAGCTACAAGAAAGAACCATGAAATGATTATGGATGATACCTTCTGGGATTACCTTAAAGAAAGTGGAGTTTCTTATGCTTGGGTATTTCAATTCATGCCAGTTGGTGCCGATGCAACCATGGAATTAGTTCCAACTGCAGAACAAAGATTAGAAAGGTTTAGAAAAACTGAAGAACTTAGATTAGGTGGAAAATTCTCATTTGTTGCTGATTTTTGGAATCATGGATTCTTATCTCACGGTTGTCTTGCTGCGGGATCAAAATATTTGCATATAAATGCAAAAGGATATGCAGAACCATGTATATTCCAGCAATTTGCAGTTGATAATATAAGAGAAAAATCGATAGTAGAGATTTTAAGTTCACCATTCTTTGAAGCTTATAAGAGAACAATACCTTATTCTGAAAACTTATTTAGACCTTGTCCAATTATAGATAATCCAAAGGTTTATAGAGCTATGGTTAAGAAATTTAATGCGATACCACAGCATCCAGGAAGTGAAAGAATTATAAATGAGTTAGCTCCTGAATTAGATCAATTAGCTGCAGATTGGAAAGTCTATGCAGATAAATTATGGTATGAAGAAGGATATGCTGAAAAATGGCCTTCTAAGAGAGGTATATATAATTATGAAACAAGAATGAGAAGATATGAAAATAATGAAGAAAAACTAGCTCTTGATAAAAAAGCTTGATAATATTTATGATATGAAGACATCCTTTGATATAAATTGAGGATGTCTTTTTTTATTAAATTAGGTACACAAATTTTATACATTAAAATAATCAATATATGGTATAATTTAAACAGATACTAATTTAGGGGGCAAGATAATGGAATATAATTTGCTTAGTGTAACACTTAACCCATCTCTGGATAGAGAATTTGTGATTGAAAATTTTGAAAGTGGAAATCTTTTTAGAATAAATAATCCATCTAATTCTAATATGGAGCCTGGAGGAAAAGGAATTAATGTTTCTCTCATGACTTCAGATTTGGGTGTAACCTCTATAAATATGGGGTTTCTTGGAGGTTTTATAGGAAATGTTATTCAAACAAAAATGTCCAATATAAAAAATATTACGACTAATTTTATTTATTGTACTGAAGAAACAAGAGAGAATATAGAAATTATAGATCCTGTTCAAAATAAAATTTCAGAAATAAATTCTATGGGTCCATTTATTCATGATGAAGATTTAAAACATTTTTTGAAAAGATATAAAAGTGCTTTGAATCTTGTTGATCATGTTTTAATTTCTGGAAGTATTCCGCCTGATATACCTATATCTTTTTATTCAGAACTTTTTTCTTATGCTAAAAAACAAGGTAAAACAACTTATATGGAAGCAGTTGGACCTCATTTTGATGAAGCTATAAGAGAAAATTGTCCTATGATAGTTAGACCAGATTTGAGAAAGAGTAGCAGAATTTTGGGTAATAATCTTGAAACTCCTGAAGATTATATAAAAACTGGAAAAGAAATAATAAAAGCGGGAGCAAGGTTGGTAGTTATGAGTTATCATGTTGTTGGTGATATAGTTGTGACTGAAGATGGAGCTTGGCTTTTTACTGCAACAGAAGATATAGATAGATCACATCTTTTTGGAACAGGTGATGCTTTTATGTCTGGAATAGTCTATTATATAATTAATAATGGGTTTGATTATCTTGAAGCGGCAAAATATGGTATGGCTGCTGCAATGTCTTCAACTAATTATATAGCAAAAATTCTTGGAACTGAAGAAGAAATTGAGAGATCTAAGACAAAATTTTCAATTGAGAGAATTGGATAGAGGTGTTCTGAATGAAAGCTAAAGATATAATGCAAAGAGATTTAACTTCGATTATGGAAGATGAAAATATAGAAAGATTTATAAAAATTTGTCAGAGACATGGATTATCTGCATTGCCTGTTATAAATGGAGATTTTAAATTAGTAGGATATTTAAGTGAAAGTGGAGTTATAAGTGCTTCTTTACCGGGATATTTGAGTTTAATGGAAAGCTCAGCATTTATACCTGATAGTCATCAATTTTTTAAAGGATTATCCAAAATACTTGATAAACCAGTATCTGATTTTATGAGCGATAAACCATTTAAAGTATATATTGATGATACTGTTTTACATGTTGCCGATGTAATAATAAAAAATAAATTAAAAATAATTCCTGTTGTTGATCATGATGATAAACTTGTAGGTATTATAAGAAGAATAGGTCTTTTGAGTAAAGCAGCAAGAGGAGAGATTGGCGAAGAAGATGAGTAAAAATGTTTCTATGATTACTTTTGGTTGTAAACTTAATCAAGCTGAAACGCAAGCTATGGCGGATAAGTTGAACTGTATAGGTTACAATATAACTTTTGATGAAAAAAACGGAAAAAATGATATTTATGTTATTAATACATGTACAGTTACTTCTGAGGCAGAAAGGAAAATAAGACAACTAATAAGAAGAATTAAAAGAAAAAATAATTATGTTAAAGTTATTGCAGTGGGTTGTTATGTTCATACCGATGCAGAAAAACTTAAAGATATAGGAGCAGATCTTGTTTTAGGAAATCTTGAAAAAAAATTTATAGATAAATATATAAATGATTCAGGAGTTATTCTAAATAAATCTTATTGGTTAAAAAATCAAGATAAGATAATAACTCCTGAAAAGTCTTTTGATGATAGAACAAGGATATTTATACCCATTGAAGAAGGTTGTTTGAATGCATGTTCTTATTGCAGAATAATATTTTCTCGTGGAACTTCGATAAGATCACTTCCTATAAATAAAGTTTTAAAAGCCATATCAAATTATATAGATCTTGGATATAAAGAATTAGTTCTTACCGGAATAAATTTAAACCAATTTGGATTTGACAATGCAGAAACTTTAACAGAACTTTTAGAAAAGATAGAAGAAAATTTTGGTGAAGATGATATTAGAATAAGATTGACTTCTATGTATCCAGAATATGTAGATAAAAAAATGGTTGAAATTATTTTTAATTCTAAAATATTTGAAAAACATGTACATCTCTCAATACAACACTTCTCCAATAAAATATTAAATCTTATGGGAAGAAAGTATGACAAAAATAAAATAATTGAGGCTATTGAATTATTTAGAGAAAGAGATAAGTTTTTTTCTATTACAAGCGATATAATTGTTGGATTTCCATATGAGGAAGATGAAGATTTTCAAGAACTTTTAAATTCCATAAAAGACATGAAAATTTTAAAAGTTCATGGTTTTAGATTTTCGGCGAGACCAGGTACTAAAGCATCTAAAATGGAAAATCAGGTACTTGGTAATATAAAAAAAGATAGAATTGAAACTCTTAATTTGAATAGTAAAAATATATCAGAAGATTATAGAAAAGAACTTATTGGAAAAGAAGTTACTATTCTTTCTGAAAAAATTGATGATAACTATATTTATGGGTATGATGAATATTATATTCATCATAAATGTGATTTTAAAAATATAAATCCTGTAAAAAATAAATTTTACAGGGTTAAAATACAAGATATTTCAGATGAAGGAGTGAGTTCTTATGTTTTATAATGGTAAAGAATGGGTAGAGTATCCGTTGATAAACGCAGATGATATGGGGTTTATGAGTGGTTATACTGTATATGAAGTTTTTAGAACTTATAAAAAGATTCCATTTGCATTAAAAAAACATTATAAACGAATGAAAAAATCAGCAGACTTTATGGGTCTTGATATGCCTTCATTTGATAAATTACTTGAAGTTACTAATCAAGCTTTAACTATACACAATTTTGAAGAGTTTAGATTTAGAATGTATATTACTCCTGAAACAACTAAGAATAAAACATTTTATTTTTTTGTTGAAGAATTGATAGAAGATAATCAAGTATTTGAAGATGGAATAGTTATAAATATTGCCAGAGAACGTAAACCATTTAATCCAGTTATCCCATATTATGTGAAATCTCCTTTGAATGGTTTTATAAAATATGTACATAAAAAATATGATTATTATTATGAATCAATTATATTAAATGAATATGGTTATGTTACAGAGTGTACTTTTTCAAATATTTTTTATGTAAGTGGTAATGTATTGATTACTCCACATATATCTTCAGGAGTTTTACCAGGTATAACAAGAGATAATGTTTTAAGTCTTGCTAATAATCTTTCAATGGAAGTTGAAGAAAAACAAAATGTTGAAATATGGGAATTACTTTCAGCAGAAGAAGTCTTTTTAAGCCATACTTCAATGGGAGTTGTACCGGTTAGAAGAATTTTTCCTGATTTTACATTCGCAGCTCCTGGTTTAGTTACGGAAACTCTTATGGATAATTGGAAAGAATTTATTTTAAATGATTCAACCAATTGGGAGGGTATTTAATATTGGATTTTATCGGAGACATTTTAAAAAAAATGTCAAAAAAAGATAATGTAATAAAAAAAGTTTATAATATTTCTATAATAAAGAAAAATTGGAATGAACTTTTTACTGATAAGCTCAATATTTATACAGAGCCTGTTGAGTATTACCCAAGAGATAAAATACTGATTATTTCCTGCCAAGATAATATTGTAATGCAGGAAATGCTTTTTTTGAGAAAACAGGTTATAGATAAGATAAACTCTTATTTCAATGAAGTAGTAGTCAAAGAAATAAAAGTAATACGGAGGTGTACCAATGATTGAGAAATCTTATACAGGTAATCAAATTAAAGTTTTAAAAGGGCTTGAACCTGTAAGAATGAGACCAGGTATGTATATTGGATCAACTTCAAAAGCCGGATTAAATCATATGGTTTATGAAATAGTTGATAATGGAGTCGATGAACATATAAATGGTTATTGTACCGAACTCAGTGTTATTTTAAATGCTGATGATACAGTTGAAGTACTTGATAATGGTAGGGGAATTCCAGTTGATATGCATCCAACTGAGAAAAAGAGTACTTTAGAAGTAGTTATGACTGTATTACATGCAGGGGGTAAGTTTGATAAAAATGCATATAAAGTTTCTGGAGGTCTTCATGGAGTTGGAGCTTCAGTTGTAAATGCTTTAAGTGAATTTTTTGAAGTGAAAGTTTTTAAAGATGGAGATGTTTATTATCAAAGATATCAGAGAGGGGTACCTGATGAACCTGTTAAGATAATTGATAAATCTGATAAGTCTGGAACATATATAAGATTTAAACCAGATACTGAAATATTTGAAGATGAAGATATTTCAGTTGAATCAATTTCAATAGAAAATAGACTTAAAGAAATAGCTTTTTTAAATCCTAATTTAGTTATTAATTTTGTGGACAATAAAAAAGGTAAAAAAGAAAAATTTCATTTTAGTGGTGGACTTAAACAATTCTTAGATTATTATATGAAAAAAAGAAAAAAACAACTTTTGACAGACTCTATATCTATAACAGGATCTTATTTATATAAAAAAGGTGAACCAGAGCTTCAGTTAGATCTTGAGCTTGGTTATACTAATTCAGATGAAAACACTATAATATCTTTTGTTAATAATATAAGAACTATAGATGGTGGAGAACATGAAGTTGGTTTTAAAACAGCTCTTACAAGACTTATAAATGAATATGCTAAAAAACATAATATACTAAAAGAAAAAGATGAAAATTTTACTGGTGAAGATGTAAGAGAGGGTATGATTGCTATTTTACATGTTAAAATGGCTAATCCTATTTTTGAAGGTCAGACAAAAGGAAAATTGGGTTCTAAACTTGCCAGAGAATCTGTTAATAATATAATGAATGAGTTTTTGACTATATATTTTGATAGTCATATTAAAGAAACTAAGGCTATAATTGAAAGAGTTAAAGTTGCTCAAAGAAGAAGAATTGCAGCAAAAAAAGCTAGAGATTCTGTTAAGAGAAAATCAATATTTGAAAATTCAACATTACCTGGAAAACTTGCTGATTGTATTTCAAGAGATTTGAATGAATCGGAAATATTTATAGTAGAAGGAGATTCAGCAGGTGGTAATGCTAAACAAGCTAGACATAGAAATTATCAGGCTATTTTGCCTTTAAGAGGTAAAATATTAAATGCAGAAAAAAAAGATATGATAAAACTTTTAAAAAATGAACAAATATTGAATATTACAACTGCTCTAGGTACAGGCATAGGGGAAGAATTTGATATATCAAAATTAAGATATGGTAAGATAATAATAATGACAGATGCCGATGTAGATGGTGCACATATAAGAACTTTAATATTGACATTTTTTTACAGATATATGAGAGAATTAATTGAAGAAGGTCATGTATATATAGCTCAACCACCTCTTTATAAATATGAAGTTGGTAAAGAGTCTTTTTATTTATATACAGATGAAGAGCTTGAACAAAAGAAAAAAGAATATTTGGATAAAAAATATAAATTACAAAGATATAAAGGGCTTGGTGAAATGAATCCAGACCAATTATGGGATACAACTATGGATAGAGAGCAAAGAAAAATGTTAAAAATTAAAATAGAAGATCTTATGATGGCTAATGAAGCTATTGAAATATTAATGGGAGATGATCCAAGTTTAAGAAGAACTTTTATAGAAGAAAATGCATATAAAATTAAGGAATTAGATATTTAAATGAAACCTTTTTTCTTGATAGTTCTTATAACTGTAATATACATTCTTTCGATAATAAAAATAATATTCCCCCTTGTTCCCAAGGGGGCACCTTTTTATAAAAATGAAGGAATTTTTTTAAAAAAGGATTATATATATACTGTTAAGAATAATCAAAGGTTTTATTATTATAATTTTATGGACGATGTAGTTGCTATAAGCGATGTTCATTATCCTGATGCTTTAGAAATAATCTTTAGCGATGATAAGGATTCAGAATTAGAAATTGTTAAAAGTATATTAATACTACAGGATATAATAAGAGTAGATTTTCAAAAAAAAGAAATAATTTGTTATAATAAGATTAGTATAAAATTTTATGAAAAAGCAGATTTGAAAAAGTATTTCGAAAAGAATACTTTAGAGAATTTAAGTAAAGGAAATTATACTCTAATAAACTCTGAGTTGTTTAAAGAATAGATAATATTAGGGGGGTTACCATGGCTAAAGAGTATTTAATAGGTTTAGATATAGGTAGTTATTATACAAAAGGTATTCTTTTTGAATATGAAAATGATAAATTTAAACCTTTAAATTATAAAAAAATAAAATCTGATGGAATTATAAATGGAGAAATTCAAGATGTTGAAGCGATAAGACAAACTATAACTTCAATAATAAACTCTTTTCAAAATGAATTGCCTAAAAAGACTAAAAATGTTGAAGTTGCGATAGGATATTCTACAAACAATTTGTATATAGATCAAGAAAATTATACTGCAGAATATTCTCAGAAAAAAGAAATTAAAGATTCAGACTTGAAAAAAATAAAAAATCATATAGTATCAAAATATACAGATGAATCTAAGATTATTCTTGATTCAAAATTTATGAAATTCATACTGGATAATAAAAGCGTTAGAAATCCTATATCTTTTTTTGTTCAAGAATCATTAAGTACTTCATTAAATATTGTTTGGGTACCTGAAAATTCATTTGCTCTATTAATAAATGTGTTTAAAAATATAATAGTTGATTCACAAATACCAATTTATGATTCGGCTTTGTCTGCGGCATATGCGGTTACAAATGCTAATGATAGAGATATAGGAGTAACTGTTATAGATTTTGGTTATCATATGTGTAGAATTGTAATATTTAAAAATGGTATACCAAAATTGTATTATGCTTTTTCTTATGGTATGAAATATGTTTTAAAAGATATTTGTAATGTCCTTAAAACCTCGGAAGATGAAGCTCATAGACTTTTAGTTGAAGAAGCTGTATGTCTTAGAGATACTAAAACTATAAAAAAAATAGACTTTGAATTGATATCTGGTAGTGGTTACTCATATGTTTCACAAAATCTTTTAAATAAAATAGTATTTGCAAGAATAAGAGAAATAATAAGTAGACTTAATGGAGAACTTTCAAAAATCGGATATGAAAAAACATCAGAAGTTGGAGCACTTCAAGGAGGAATTGTTATAACTGGAGGAGGCTCTAATCTTAAAAATGTTGATATGACTATTAAAGATTTGATGGGAAGTAATTTTAGAAAAGGAAATCTTACTTTGAACATGTTTTATGAAGTTCCCGATGAATTAAAAAATGATCCTGAATTTTTGCCAGTTTTTGGTATCGTTGAAAGATTTAGACTTGATATGATTGAATCGGTTGACAATACTAATCAAAATGTTGAACCAACTCAAGATAAGAAAGAAAAAAAAGAAAAAAATAAAAAAGGTTTTTTTAAATCGATCATGCAAAAACTCACCGGGGGTGAAGATGATGCCTTTTGAAATTGATGATAATGATAAAACTAAAAATATATTTTCTAAGAAATCTCATTATACTATAAAAGTTATTGGAGTCGGTGGAGCTGGAAATAACGCAATACAAAGAATGGTGACAAAAGGTGTTGAAGATGTCGAACTTATAGCAGCTAATACAGATGTCCAAGTTTTAGAATCCAATCCAACAGAGTCTAAAATCCAACTTGGAAAAGAATTGACAAGAGGATTAGGTGCTGGTGGAGATCCTTCAGTGGGGAGAGATTCTGCGATTGAAAGTACTGATGAAATTAAAGAAATTCTTAAAGGAACAGATCTACTGTTTATAACGGCTGGACTTGGCGGTGGAACTGGAACTGGTGCAGCACCAGTTATTTCTGATATTGCTACTAATATGGGAATTTTAACTGTTGCCATAGTTACAATGCCTTTTCATTTTGAAGGATCTACAAAAGAGAGATTGGCATTAAATGGTTTACAAAATTTAAAACATTCTGTTGATAGTTTAATAAAAATTTCAAATGATAAATTAATAGATAATGGAGAAAATATACCTATAGATAAAGCTTTTGAAAAAGCTGATGATATTTTATACCAAGCTATAACAGGTATATCAGATTTGATAACTAAACCAGGAATGATAAATCTTGATTTTGCTGATGTCGCATCTGTTTTAAAAATAAAAGGTTCAGCTATGCTTGGAATAGGTTTGGCAAAAGGTGAAAGAAGAGCTGAAGATGCTATAAAAAATGCATTGAATTCAAAATTACTTGAAGATCAAGTTAGAAATGCTAATGCTGCATTGGTAAACATAGCTGGTAAGAATCCTACAACCGAAGATGTTAGAATAATAAATGAAATTCTTAGATCTTATGCAATTGATGATGCTAAACTCAAAATGGGAATTTCTATAGTTGAAATGCCACCAGAAGTTATAAAAGTTACAGTTGTTGCCTCTGGATATGATAAATTACCTGGAGAAGATAATTATCTTGATCTTTATGAACAACCAGCTTTATACAGACAGTTTGGAAAAACGATAGTTACTGATGAAATGTCAAAACTTGAAAAGTTTTTAAATGAAAATGTTATGGGCGAATAAAAATATAAACATTAAAAATTTAAAGAATGAAGATAATGATAATATATATAATAAAATTTTTTATGAGTTGAATAATGATGGAATAACAGACTATCATTTTACTCCTCATAAAGATTTTGTTGATATAAGTGTTAGATATAATGGAGATCTCATAAAAATAGAAAAAATATTTAAAAATCAATATAATAGACTTTTAAATAGAATACTTATAAATTGTGGATTAGACATAATAAAAGACTTTAAAAATTTAGATGGTTCTTTCGAATTAAATGATAATTTCTATAGAGTCTCATTTATGAAATCTTTTTTTGGTATAAGTTGTGTTATGAGAAAATTAAAAAATATTGAAAAAATAAATATAAATATTCCTACAAAAATAGAAAAAAAGATATTAGAATATGTAAATAATAAAAGTGGACTTATAATATTTTCTGGTCCTACAGGATCGGGAAAAACAACAACTTTAAATTATTATTTGAATAAATTAAAAGATAAAATGAAAATACACACTATTGATAATCCGATTGAATATATCATATCTGGGATAGTTCAAATATCTTTACTTAATAATGAAAGTATTGACATTTTAAAGTATATTTTAAGACAAGATCCAGAATTAATTTCTGTTGGTGAGATAAGAGAAAGATCATATGCAAAATTTTTATTTGAAACAATAACTACGGGTCATTATGTTTTTAGTACTGTACACTCTGATAGTATTGAAAATGTTTTAAATAGATTTTATTCTATGGGTATTAAAAATGAAATAATAAAGTTTACAGACATGATACTCAATCAAAGATTATTACCAGGTATTTGTAAAAATTGTAAAGGTAAAGGTTGCAAAGAATGTATGAATACTGGTAAAAAAGGATTTTTTAGTATTTTTGATTGCTTAATATTAAATGATGATGTAAAAAAATATTTATTAAATAATACTTTAAACTTCGAAAGAATAAAAAATTTTAATTTTATATCTAAAGAAGAACAATTTAAAGATCTTAAAGAAAAGGGTTTATTATATTTTTAGAGGTGGTTTATGAATTATTATTCAAAAAGTCCAGAAGAATGGAAAAAAGTTGATGAAGAAAAGAATAAAAAAAGAAAAAACAAATATAAAAATACAAAAAAAATAACATTTTTATTATTGATATTTTTATCTTTAGCTACGTTATTTTTTATATTTATAGGGCCAAAACTCAATAAATTTAATTTAGAATATAATGTTGTAATAGATGGAATATCATTTTATTTAAGAAATGATGAAATTTTTAATTATCCAGACAACATTAATGTCACAGTAGAAATGCAAAATACTGGAAATAATACAAAAAAAGTAAAAATACAAGATTTTTCTTTTTTTATTATAAAAAAAGATACTTCAAAAGTTGTATATTCATTCTTATATCCTCAAGAAATAGAAACAGATTTAAATTCTTTTCAAACGAGACTCATATTTGATTTATCAAAAGAGAAAGAAATCTCAAAACTTGATAAAGGTCTTTATGAAATAAGGGCGTCTTTTAAGTATAATGAAAATTCAATAATTTTAAAAAGATTTTTTGATTATAGACATGATTTTTCTTTGAATGCTTATACTAAAGAAGATTTTTATTTGATATCTGAAAGACCTATCATTAACTTTGAGTTAGAAAATATAACTAAAGATACAATAAATTCTACTTTAGATGGTAAGATTAGTATTTTTGAAAAAGACAATAAAATTTATGAAGATAATTTTAATTTAGGAAGCATAAATATTCCTATTATGCAGAATAAAAAATTTGAAATGGAACTTTCTCAAAAATTTAAAAAAGGAATTTATAATGTCTTAATAGATTTGAATAGCTTGAAAAAATCCATATACTTTAATATGTATATAATGGATAAAATTGAGGAAAAAACTGATTTATTAGGAATTAATAATTTTACAATGAGTACATTTGAAAAAAATCAAGATTTATATTTTAAAGGTTATGTTGAAAATAAATCTCCAGAAGATAAAGGATTTATAATTCAAAATATAGCATTTAATGTATCTTTTTCTGATACTGAAGAAGAAATATATAATTATTCAAATGATAAAATAATAAGAGTTGGAATAGCTGGATATGGAAATAAAGAGATATTTGATCTTGAAAAATTAAAAAAAATAACTTTAGATAAAATTGGAAGATATAATATTAATTTCAGTTTTACAATAAATAACATAACTTTTAAAAGTCAAAAAGTTATACAAGTTAGGGAGTAAATATGTACGGATATATTTCTATTTATTTTAAGCCAAGTGAAGAAGAAAGAAGAAATTATTTATATCATTATTGTGGAATGTGTCATAATTTAAAGGCAAATTTTGGTAATTTATATAGACCAACTATAATAAAAGAAGTTGTTCTTTTTTCTATTATGCAAAATGAAACAAAAGATATAAAAGAATTCAAATGTCCATGGATGAAATTTGGAACGAGATATAGACCAAATCAAATGGAATTTTTAGACAAATATTCATATTTGAATCTGTTAATTATATATGGTAAACTTATAGATTATAAACTTGAAGGATATCCAATTTCTTTAAAATTTTTAAAAAAAATAAAAGAAAAACTTTCAAATGAATATGATAATAATTTTTTATGTGAATATGAAAAATTAATGGAATATCAAGATGAAATAGAAAAATCAAGACTAGATATAGACTGTTATGCAAAACCGACACAACTTTTGATGAACTTATTATTTAAGAAATTTTTTAATGCTCAAAATGCAACATTGCCAGTAAGTATAGGTACTTTGATTTATATAGTTGATTCAATTTATGATTTTTCTAAAGATATTAAAAGAAAAAAATTTAATGCTATTTCAAATTCTTTTGATATTAAAGATTTACAAGAATTAGAAATTAATGATAAAGAAAGACTTTTATTTACTTATGATCTATGTTCAATGGATATTATGGAAGAATATGAAAAATACACTTTACATAATAAACATTTAGTTAAAAAACTCTTAAGTTTTTCTATCAATTATCATAGATATAAAATAACTTCTATATTAAATGGAGGGGAAAATAATGAAAGATGTGAAAAACAAGATATTAAATGGTCAATTTAAAGACCTATATGATGAATATAAAAAAGATGAAGAGCTTAAAAGCAAAGTTAATGAATTTAAGGCTGGATACTATACTTATAGAAGAAATGATTGTGGTGAATGTTTACAATGTTTAGGTGGTTTGGTATGTGCCGATACATTATGTGAATGTATGGGTGGAGATATTTGTAGTTTCTTTTGATATGATATGAAAATAAAAAATGAAATTATAAAAACATCTATATTAGCGGGGCTTTTTTATATATTATTTATATCTTTAAAATATTTAAAAATAGCTCCTAATATTATAAGTTTTATCATGCCTATGCCGATATTCTTTTTAAGCTTAAGATATTCATTAATATATACATTTGTTTTTTTGTTTTTAATATTTATTTCTGGTTTTGTCATTGAAAGTATAGGTATTTTATTATTAATATTTTTACCAGTTTTTATTTATAAAACTGTAAATAAAAAAATCCTGAAAAATATAATCATAATATTAACAACTTTTATTAGTTTTCTATTGATGATTAATTTTTTTGGACTAAAACTTCCTAATAAAATTAATTCAGAATTCTTCATGTATATAACTTCAATATTATATTCTATTTTTTCAACAGTATATCCTATATTATTAAAAAAATTAAGTGAAGAAGTAATCGATCTAATATCTAAATATTTAGATTGATTATTTTCTTTTACTAATTAAGGGGGGATTTTTTTGAAAGTAAATTATATACATAAACTTGATAATATGAAGTATATATCTAAAGAGAAATTAGAAAAATTAAAAGAGGTATCAAAAAAATACAAATTTAGATCTAATGAATATTATTTATCACTTATAGACTGGAAAGATGAAAATGATCCAATAAGAAAGATTATTATTCCACAGTATTCAGAATTAGATGAATGGGGTATTGAAGATGCTTCAAAAGAATATTCTTATACTATATCCAAAGGATTGCAGCATAAATATAAAGATACTGTTTTATTGCTTATAAACGATTTATGTGGTGGATTTTGTAGATTTTGTTTTAGAAAAAGATTATTCATAAATATAGGTGATGAAGTAACGAGAGATATAACTACAGATTTAAGATATATAGAAGAAAATAAAGAAATTACTAATGTTTTATTGACAGGCGGAGATCCGCTTTTATTATCTACAAAAAAATTGAATGATATAATAAAAAAGTTGAGAGATATAGATCATATTAAAATAATAAGAATAGGAACAAAATTACCTGCATTTTATCCTTTTAGAATTATTGAAGATGAAACTTTACATAGTTTAATTCAAAATTATTCTACTCCAGAAAAAAGATTATATTTTATGCTTCATATAAACCATCCCAATGAAATTACACATTATACTATTAAATCCATAGATATTTTATTAAAGAATGGTGCACAAGTTGTAAATCAAACACCTATACTTAAAGGAATAAATGATGATGTAAAAACATTAAAAAAATTATTCCAAAAACTATCTTATATTGGAGTCCCACCATACTATGTTTTTCAAAATAGACCTGTAATGGGTAATAAACCTTTTGCATTAGAAGTTGAAAAAGGATATATAAATTTTTTAAAAGCTCTTGAAGAAATATCAGGTCTTGCAAAAAGGCCAAAATTTGTCATGTCTCATGAAACAGGAAAAATAGAAATAAGTGGAATTACAAAAGATAAAATAATGTTTAAATACCATAGAGCTAATAAAGAAGAAAATAAAAATAAATTTATGATATATAAAAGAAATCCAAGAGCATTTTGGTTTGATGATTATGAATATCTTCTTGAAGAATATAAATATTGACAAAGGGGGAATAAAAATGAAAAAAATGGGGGATATGCTCTTAAGAAATGAAAATTTTTCCGAGATTGTTATAGGAAATACAGCCATTGTTAGAGCAATGATAGAAGCTGGGACAGAAATAGTAACTTCTTATCCAGGTTCGCCAACACCTGAAATTGCGACTGCAATTTCAAGTATTAAATCTGAAAAAAGGCCTTTTTATTTTGAATTTTCTACAAATGAAAAAGTAGCAACTGAAGTTTCATTTGGCGCTAGTGTTAATGGGCATTTATCAACAGTATTTTTTAAATCTGTAGGTCTCAACGTAGCTGCTGATTCATTTGTTCAATTGGCATTATTAGAGTTGATAGGTGGAATGGTAATTATTTTAGGTGATGATCCGGGAGCTAATTCTTCTCAAAATGAACAAGATAATAGACATTATGCTGAAATGACATATATACCAGTATTAGAACCTTCAACTCCTCAAGAAGCATATGAAATGTATATTGAAGCAACAAAAATTTCTAAAAAAATGAAAATGCCAGTCATTTTGAGACTTACTACGCATGTTTGTCATGCTAAACAAAAAGTTCATTTTAAAAAATATGAAATAAAAAATATTTCTAAACAATCAAAATTTGATAAAAAAAATGGACCTTATATACCTATAACTTCTGAAGTATTTAATATGAAAAAAAATGCTTTATTAAAATTGAATGAATTTAAAAAACTAACTTCTGAAAAAAATATAAATAAATTGTTTAATAATAATTCCAAAAAAGGAATTATAACAATGGGAGTTCCATATTTATCTTTACTTGATGTACTTGAAGAAGTTGAAGATAAACCTGATATATTAAAGCTTGGAGTTGTTTACCCATTAGAAGAAGGAATAATAAAATCGTTTTTAAATAGTCATGATGAAATAAAAATTTTAGAGGAACTCGATGATATTCTTGAAACAAATATAAAAAGAATAGCTTATGATAACAAAATATATACTAAAATAATGGGTAAATTTGATATCAATGAATTTATAGGTGAATATACTCCAGATAAAGTTCAAGAAATAATGAATAATACATGGCCAGAAATTTTTCAAAGTATAAATATAAATAAAAAAATAAATGTACCAAAAAGACCAGCTCAAATGTGTCCTGGATGTGGACACAGATCAGCGTTTTATGCTATAAAAAAAGCTTTAAATTCTGAAGATATAACAGTTGCTGATATAGGATGCCATACACTTGGATATCTTCCACCATATGAAATGGGTGAAGTGTTATTATCGATGGGACATTCAATATCTACAGGATCAGGACTTTCATTGTTTAATGAAAAAAGAAATATAGTATCTTTTTTAGGAGATTCAACTTTTTTCCATGCAGCAATACCAGGAATAATAAATGCTGTTTTTAATCAACATAATCTTACATTAATAATAATGGAAAATGGTACAACAGCTATGACTGGTCATCAAGATCATCCAGCGGTTGGAAGTAATTTTAATGAAAAGACTAAAGAAATACCATTGAAAAAAGTTTTAGAAGGAATAGGTGTTGAAAATATATTTGAAGTTGATGCATATTCTCAAAACAAACTTTTTGAAATAATAAAAAAGACCTCAAAAATAAAAGGATTAAAAGTAGTTATAGCTAAACATCCTTGTATGTTGAAATTTACAAGAGAACAGAGAAAAAAAGGAACTTATAAAAATAGACATGTATTTATTGATCAAAATATATGTAATAATTCTAATTATTGTATAGAAGATTTTGCTTGTCCTTCTTTTCAAAAAGATGATAAAGGAAATATATGGGTTCATGAAGATCTTTGTATTGGGGATGGTTCTTGTATTCAAACTTGTCCAACTTCAGCAATAAAACCCAAAAATAATTAAGGAGGGATAAATATGAGACAAAATATATATATAATAGGTGTAGGAGGACAAGGAATAGGATTATTAAGTGAAGTTATCATTAGAGCAGCAGATTATGCTGGACTTCCAGTTATGGGAGTTGATACACATGGACTTGCACAAAGAGGAGGAACTGTACAATCACATGTTAGAATAGGAGAAGGAATACATTCGGCTCTAATAAAAAAAGGATATGCAGACATAGTTATTTCTCTTGAAAGAACCGAAGCCTTAAGGGGAGTAAATGAGTTTTTAAAAGATGGTGGAAGTTTAATATATTATGATACATCTTGGCAAACACTTTCTGTTCGTTTAGGAAAAGATAAAGAAATTACTAATGAAGATATAAATAAAATTTGTAAAGAAAGAAATATAAAAGTTTACAGAGTATTTGATGAAAATCTTGAAGATGCAAGAATGCAAAATGTTGTTGTTTTAAATGAAATAAAAAATAATGAAATTATAAAATATATAAAAAGAGAAGATTATTTAAAAGCTTTAAAAGATCTTTTACCAGAATATGCATTAGAAAAAAATCTTAGAATATTTGAATAAAATAAAAAGAATAGTTGGTTGATTCCAACTATTCTTTTTACTTAAAATTCAGTATTTAATTTAGCAATTTCTACTATTATTTGAACAGCTTTTTCCATAGATTCGATTACAACGTATTCATATTTTCCATGGAAATTATGTCCTCCAGTGAATATATTAGGACATGGGAGACCTATAAATGATAGTCTTGCACCATCAGTTCCGCCTCTTATAGGTTTTATATTAGGAGTTACATCACAATTTAAAAAAGCTTTTTTTGCCAAATCCATTATATGAGGATTTTTTTCAATTATTTCTTTCATATTGTAATAACTATCTTTTAATTCTAATTTGATAGCATTAGAATATTTTTTATTTATTTTTTCAACAACTTTTTGAACAAAATCTTTTTTTTGTTCAAATAATTCTTTATCATGATCTCTTATTATCATATTTAAAGTAGTTTTCTCTACAGAACCATTAATATCATTTATATGAAAAAAACCTTCATATTTTTCGGTATTTTCAGGTCTTTCATTTTTTGGAAATAAAGATATCAATTCATTTGCTATTAGTATAGAATTAATCATCTGATCTTTAGCTGTTCCAGGATGTACATTTTTACCTTGAATATAAAATTTAGCACTTGCTGCATTAAAATTTTCAGATTCAAGTTCTCCAAGAGGTCCTCCATCAATAGTATAAGCAAAATCTGCTCCAAATTTTTTCACATCAAAAAAATCTGCTCCTCTACCTATTTCTTCATCTGGGGTAAAAC
Organism: Oceanotoga teriensis; assembly: GCF_003148465.1. NCBI lineage: Bacteria > Thermotogati > Thermotogota > Thermotogae > Petrotogales > Petrotogaceae > Oceanotoga > Oceanotoga teriensis. The sequence goes on along the minus strand of NZ_QGGI01000001.1, from coordinate 138,353 downwards.
ATATTCTTATTTTTCCATGTTTTATATCAGATTTTAATAATATTTCCGAAGCTGTAATTATTTCAGCAATTCCTGCTTTATCATCGGCACCTAGTAAAGTTGTTCCATCTGTTGTTATGATTGTTTTTCCATTATAATCATTTAATGATGGAAAATCTTTTGGATCTAAATAAATATTTTTTTCAGCATTTAAAATAATTTTTTCACCATTATAATTTATAATTTTAGATTTCACATTTTCTCCAGACATATCTGGAGATGTATCCATATGGGCTATAAATCCTATTACAGGACAATTTTTCTCTATATTTGAAGGTATAGTCGCCATCAAATAACCATTTTCATCAAGCGATACTTCATCTAAACCTATTTCAATCAATTCTTTTTTTAATTCTTCGGCAAGAACTAATTGTCTTTTTGTTGAAGGAATTGTATCTGAATTCTCATCAGATGTTGTATATATTTTGATATATTTTAAAAATCTATCCACTAAATTTTGCAAAGCTATCACCTCTTAATATTATGTATTACAATTATAACAGAATTTATTTTTTAATATAATAATAAAATTGATAAATTATTCGTTTTTATGGGTCATTATTTAATGTAATGTTGATAAATTATGCTTTTTGTGTTAAAATATAATGGGATTTAATAAAAAAATATTAACATTCGGGGGTGCATCTCATGTTTCAGAAACAGATAATGATGAGAAGAGTGCTATACTCTTTAATTCCCATCTATATTTTTTCTTTTTATTTATATGGATGGAGACTATTGATGTTATCTGCCATAGTTTTTGGTTCGAGTATAGGAGTAGAATACATCTTTGAAAAAAATAGAAAGAAAAAAGTTAGCGAAGCTGTCTTAGTTACTGCTATGTTATTAGTATTATCAATGCCACCTTTAACACCTTGGTGGATAGCCTTAATAGCTTCTATTTTTGCTGTTTTATTTGGAAAAGAAGTTTATGGAGGATTTGGAAGAAATATTTTCAATCCTGCAATTACAGGACGTCTTTTTGTTTATATAACATTTGCGAATGTTATGACAACTGGTTGGATGAAACCGGGAAATTTTGGAACAGATATTCTTTCAACCGCTACACCTTTAGAGATGCTCAGAATGGGAGATAATCTTTCTATTCGCGATTTGTTTTTTGGCATAAGACCTGGATCAATGGGTGAAAGTGCCATATGGCTTATTGTAATTGCCGCAATTTATTTAATGGTTACAAAAACAGCGAGTTGGAGAATAATAATATCAACTTTTTCGAGTGCTTTAATATTAAGTTCCATACTTTATTTTTTTAATGTATCTGGAGCAATGCCTCCAATTGAAGCTGTTATGTCTGGAAGTTTATTGTTTGTAACTGTTTTTATGGCAACTGATCCTGTATCAGGGCCAAAAAAGAATTCGTCTCATTGGATTTATGGAATTATAATAGGTGTTTCAGCTGTTTTAATTAGAACTTTTTCATTATTTTCAGAAGGAACAAGTTTTGCAGTTTTAATGGGAAATACATTTGCTTCTTTATTAGATCAGATTAAATTTAATAAGAAGGTGAAATCATGAAAAAACAAAGTAAATCATATACAATAATATTTACATTTATTGTTTCTTTTATTTTTGTTTTTGTTCTAGCACTTGCAAATGAATTAACTAAAGAACAAATAGTAAAAAATCAACAATTATTTGAAAGAAAAGCTGTTCTTAATGCTTTTGGAATAATTTATGAAAATGATGATGAAGCCTTTGAAAAATATGAAGATACTATAAAAATAGAAAAATATAATGATGAAATTTTGTATGAATATGAAAAAAACGATGAGAAATTTTATGGATTTAAATTCACTGGAAATGGACTTTGGGGAACAATAACTGGAATATTAGCTGTTAATTCTGATGTTAGTCAAATATTGGGAATAGATTTTATTTCACATAATGAAACACCTGGTCTTGGGGGAAGAATTGAAGAAGAATGGTTTAAAGATCAATTTAAAAATGAAAAAATAATTAATAATAATATAAAAGTTATAGTTGGTGGTGGAGAAGGAGATTTAGATAAGGAAAATAGTGAAATAGATTCTATTACTGGGGCTACAAGGACCTCTGAATCTGTTCAAAAAATTACTAATGATACTATATATAAAATTAAAACTATATTGGGGGTGAATGAATAATGGCTCAATATAAAACAATCTTAAAGGATAATCTATGGAATAATAATGCCATATTTGTTCAAATCCTTGGAATTTGTTCTACTTTAGCAGTTACAAATAGACTTGAAAATACTTTGATAATGTCAATAGGAGTTATTTTAGTTATGGGATTTACAAATTTTACAATTTCTTCAATTAAGTCATTAATACCTCGAAAAGTGAGGATGATAGTTCAAACATTAATAATTTCTTTTTATGTAATAATTGTTGATATAATTTTAAAAGCCTTTTTACCAGATATAAGTAGAGCGCTTGGACCTTATGTAGGATTAATAATTACTAATTGTATAATAATGGGAAGAGCTGAAGCTTTTGCACAATCAAATAAACCTTTTATTTCTTTTTGGGATGGTATAACTTCAGGTACTGGATATATGTATGTTTTACTTACTATAGCCTTTTTTAGAGAATTACTAGGCTTTGGTACTATATTTGGGTTTCAAATTATGCCAGAAAATTTTATAAAATGGACGATTATGGTTATGCCACCAAGTGCATTTTTTATGTTGGCTATTTTTATATGGATTGTTAAAGGGATTATGTCTAAGAAGGAGGCTGAATAACTATGCCTGAAATAAGTCCTTTTGTATTATTTTTTGCATCTATATTTACATCAAATATTTTACTTTCAAACTTTTTAGGAATGTGTTCATTTATTTCAGTTTCTAAAGATTATAAATCTTCAAATGGTCTTGGTATGGCAGTGACTTTTGTTTTAACAATAACAACTGCAGTTAATTGGTTAGTTTATAATTATATACTTGAACCTTTTGGTTTAGAATATTTAAGATATATAGTTTTTATAATAGTTATTGCAGCTGTAGTACAAATTCTTGAAATGATAATAGAAAGAGTATCCGAAAATTTATATATGGCTTTAGGAATCTTCTTGCCATTGATAACGGTTAATTGTGCAATTTTAGGTGTTGCATTATTTATGCAGTTAAGAGATTATTCTTTTATACAATCAATTATTTTTGGATTGGGATCCGGTCTTGGATGGTGGCTTGCTATTATGGCATTGGCAGCAATAAGAAAAAAAGTAGACAAAGCTCCTGTTCCATATGGATTAAAAGGTCCTGGAATAACTTTAATAACTATAGGATTTATGGCTATGGCATTTCTGGGTTTTTCCGGAATGCTTGCAGTACAGTGAGGTGATTATATGACTGGAATATTATCAGCATCTATTATTGTGGCAATTCTTACTTCTGTTCTTGCTTTGATTATTACTATAGTTGATTCTATAGTCAATAATTATGGAGAAGTAAACATAAATATAAATAATGGAACAAAAGAACTTAAGGTTGATGGTGGATCTCCTCTTTTGTTTACACTTGCAGAACAAGGTATATTTATACCTTCAGCTTGTGGTGGAAAAGGAAGTTGTGGTGCATGTAAAGTTAAAATATTATCGGATGTTGGTCCTATTTTACCAACAGAAGCTCCATTATTAACAGATGAGGAAAAAAAATCTAAAATTAGACTTTCTTGTCAAGTTAAAGTTAAATCTAATATTTCAATAGAAATACCTGAAGAATTATTTTATGTAAAACAATATAAAGCTAAAGTTGAAAAAATAAATAATGTAACTCATGATATTAAAGAAGTCTATATTAAATTAAAAAATCCAGATAATATAGAATTTAAAGCAGGACAATATGCACAAATTGTTGTTCCTCCATATGGAAAAATAAAAGAAAGCACACAAAGGGCATATTCTATTTCTTCAGCTCCAAAAGATAATTCACATGTTGAATTTTTGATTAGACTTGTTCCAGGTGGAATAGCAACTACATATGTACATGATTTTTTGAAAGAAAATCAAGATGTAGAAGTTGTAGGGCCTTTTGGAGATTTTTTTATGAGAGAAACAAAAGCAGATATGGTATGTGTTGCAGGTGGTTCGGGAATGGCTCCAATAAAATCAATTATTTATGATATGTATGAAAAAGAAATTTTAGATAGAGAAATTTGGTATTTTTTTGGGGCGAGAAGTTTAAAAGATCTATATTATATTGAAGAATTTAAAGAATTGTCTAAAAAGATGCCTAATCTTCATTTTATTCCTGCACTTTCAGATCCAATGGACGAAGATAATTGGGAAGGAGAAACAGGACTTATAACTGATGTATTAGATAAATATTTAAAAACTAAATTAAATCCAGAACATGAAAGAGAAGGTTATCTTTGTGGAAGTCCTGGTATGATAGATGCATGTGTTAAAGTCATGACATCTAATGACATATCAGAAGAAAAAATTTATTATGATAAATTTGCTTGAGGAGGTATAAAAATGAAAATGACTCCTGAATTAAAGAAGGCACAACATAACATGCAACCAGGTGAAATAACTGCTAATGGTTTTTTAGGAGATGATGATAGATCTTTAGTTGATATTATAGAAGAAGATGAAGAAAAAATGCTTAAATTAAATCTTGAATTTGAAAAAGTTTCAGAGATGATGAAAGAATTATTAGAAAAAGGAAGAAAAGGTTTTGGAGAACCTATTAAATATTTAAATTGGGAAATAAAAGTTGATGAAGCAAGAGGTTTTTTAGCTTGTCCATTTGAGGATGGCATTTTTAGAAAAATTAATGTTATTTTAACTAATAATAATTTAAATGAGACTATAATTTATACAGATCTATCTGTACATCTTTTAGAAAAACATCATTTTTTACAGGGAAAAGGATCTGATTTTAGATTATCTCCAAATAAATTAAAGAGAGTCCTGGAACTTTAATTTAAATATGTTATAATTTATTATAGACAATTTTAATCTTAGGAGGTATTTATATATGGCTATTAATGAAAAAATGGAAAAAGCATTGAATGAACAGATTAACAAAGAATTGTTTTCTGCTTACTTATATCAATCAATGGCAGCTTATTTTGAAAGCAAGAGTTTAAAGGGTTTTGCTAATTGGTTGGATGTACAAGCATCTGAAGAAAAAATACATGCGAGAAAAATTTATGATTTTATAAATGAAAGAGGCGGTAGAGTTTTATTAAAAGCGATAGAAGAACCAAAACATGACTGGGATAATGTTCAAGCTGCTTTTAAAGATGCTTTGGCACATGAACAATTTATAACAGATTCTATAAATAAATTGGTAGATCTTGCAATTGAATTAAGCGATCATGCAACTAATAATTTTTTACAATGGTTTGTTGCTGAACAAGTTGAAGAAGAAGCAACTGCAACTGAAATAGTTGATAGATTAGAATTAATTGATGAGAATGTCATGGCATTATTGAGAATGGATGAATCACTTGGAGTAATAACTTTAACTGCAACATCAGAAGAATAAATAAAAATGAAGCAATAGATTTTTTCTATTGCTTCATTTCTTTTATAAAGTTTAATACTTCTTCCACATGATTTTTAACATTTACTTTTTCCCAAATCTTTATTATTTTGTTATTTTCGTCTATTAGGATGGTAGTTCTTATAACTCCCATATATTCTTTGCCATATAATTTCTTTTTTTGCCATACTCCAAATTCATTGAGTATTTTTTTTTCAGTATCGCTTAATAAAGTTATTTTTAAATTATTTTTTGCTATAAAATTAAAATGTTTTTTTCCTTCATCTGGACTTATACCATATATTACAGTATTATACTTTTTAAAATCCTTTACTTTAGATGTAAAATCTAAAGCTTCTGTAGTACAACCTTTAGTATTATCTTTTGGATAAAAATAAATAATTTTTATATTTTTTGAATTCAATGCATCTGTTAATACACCATTTGAATCTGGAAGTTTTATTTCTTTTACAATATCTCCTAAACTATATTTTAAATAAGACATTTTATTTACCTCTCTTCAATATTTTACAGAAAATAGTGAAAAATTTTTTTCACTAAACCGTTCTTCTTCAATATTTTCAACTCTTGAAAAACCATTGCCTCTAATTATAGAAGCTTTAAAACTATTTAAATCACTCTCTTGACCTTGAGCTACTATTTCAACAGATCCATCTATTAAATTTTTAATATATCCGTTTATATTATATTTATTAGCTTGAGTTTTTATATAAAATCTAAAACCTACGCCTTGGACTCTGCCATATACTATAAGTTTAGTGCTAATCATTTTATCACCCTTTAATAATTTATATCTTTTACTTTTTTAACTTTTATAAACATTTCAGACATATCTTTCGAAAATACATATTCTGTAAAAAAACCCATCTCTTCTAAAGATTCTATTATTGTTAATATATCTGCAGCGTCTATTTCGGGAGGAATTGCATCTACTTCAATTTCATCGGTATTTTTTACAATAAAACCTTTATCTTTTATGAGTAAATCATCTAAAGATTCTTTAATTTTATTATTTATATATATTTCTTCTACTGGAACTTTACCTTTGCCTTTTTTATACATAGCATAAGCGTCAATTATATACTTTAATTCTATTAATTCATTGAGTTCTTTAGTAAAGTTATCCATTGCATCGCCCCCTCTCTGAAATAATTATACACTAAATTTAATCAAAACTCAACAAAAATTAAAAAAACAAAATTTCTTGTAACATAAAATCGAGGTTTATGATTAAATTTAACATATAAAAATTAAAAGTAGCTGAAATTTTTCAGCTACTTTTAATTTATTTTGAAGAAAAATAATAATTTGGAGATTCTTTAGTTATTTTTATGTCATGTGCATGACTTTCAGACATTGCAGCATTTGAAATTTTTATAAATTCAGAATTATTTCTAAGCATTTCAAAGTTTTTAGCACCACAATATCCCATACCAGCTTTTAATCCACCGAGTAATTGATGAATTACATCAGAAACTCCACCTTTATAAGCTACCATACCTTCAACACCTTCAGGAACAAGTTTTTCAGAATCAGTTACAGAATCTTGAAAATATCTATCTTTAGAACCTTTTTCCATTGCACCAATAGAACCCATTCCTCTGTAAGTCTTAAATTTTCTTCCGGAATATATTATAGTTTCACCAGGTGCTTCATCTGTTCCAGCAAGAATGCTACCCATCATTACAGTTGAGGCACCAGCCGCAAATGCTTTTACAATATCTCCTGAAAATCTTAATCCGCCATCTGCGATTAAAGGAATATCATATTTTTTTGTAACTGAATATACATCCATTATAGCAGTTAATTGTGGTACTCCTATACCAGCAACAATTCTTGTTGTACATATAGAACCTGGTCCAATTCCAACTTTTACACCATCAGCACCAGCTTTTATTAGATCTTCTGCAGCCTGTGCTGTAGCAATATTACCTGCAATTATAGGCATTTCAGGATAATCTGATTTTATAGTTTTTAATATATTTATTATATTTTTTGAGTGACCATGAGCAGAATCTAAAACTAAAAAATCAACATTAGCTTCTATCAATTTTTTTGCTCTTTCTATACCATCACCAGTACCAATAGCAGCACCCACTATGAGTCTTCCTTTGGTATCTCTTGAGGCATTTGGTTTTTCAACTACTGACATAACATCTTTTATTGTTATTAATCCTATTATTCTATTGTGTTTATCAACTATAGGTAATTTTTCAATTTTATTTTCATGTAAAATTTCTTTAGCTTTTTCTATTTCTGTATGTGGTCCAGCAACAACTAAATCTTTATAAGGTGTCATAAGTTCTTTGGCGAGTTTATCTGAATTTCTTTCAAATCTAATATCACGATTTGTTATTATTCCTAATAATTTTTCGTTTTTATCGATTACAGGAAGACCACCAATTTTATATTCTTCCATTATTTTTTCAGCTTCATAAATTTTAGTTTCTGGAGTAATTGTTATTGGATCAGTGATAACTCCATTTTCAGCTCTTTTTACTTTTGAAACTTTGTAAGCTTGTTCTTCAATACTCATATTTTTATGAATTACTCCAGCTCCGCCTTCTCTTGCCATTGCTTTTGCCATTCTTGTTTCTGTTACGGTATCCATAGCTGCAGATATAAAAGGAACATTTAAAAAAATATTTTTTACTAATCTACTCTTAGTATTAGTTTGTGTAGGTATAACTTCTGAATATTTTGGTACGAGTAAAACATCATCAAAAGTTAAAGCTTCTCTCATCAGTAAAAACACCTCCTGAAAATTTTTATATTATATCTATTGTATTATTTATTTTGGAGAATGTTTTTACATAAATAGAAACATTTTATTACAATAGACTGATTTTCAAAGAATTAACAAAAAAACGGGAATTTTATGTATATATTCCCGTTTAATCGTTTTAATTAAAGTATTTCCTCACAGCATGAGATGAAACAATAGCTCCATCGGCAACTGCAGTAACTATTTGTTTTAAAGGTGTATCTCTTATATCTCCAACAGCGTAAATTCCTTTTACAGATGTTTCTAAGTTTTTATCAGTTTTTATATATCCAGCATCATCGAGTTCTAGCATATCTTTTAAATATGAAGTTTCTGGTTTGTGACCTATAAATATAAAAGCTCCATCGAATTTTTCTGTAGTCAATTCTGAATTTATAGTATCTTTTAATTCTAATTCTTTGAGTTTAAAATCACCTTTAAATTCATTTACCACTTTATTCCATCTAAATTTTATATTAGAAGAATTAAAAGCTCTATCTTGTAACATTTTATCGGCTCTTAGTTTATCTCTTCTATGAATTACATGAACTTCCTTAGCTATTTTTGATAAATATAAAGCTTCTTCAATTGCAGTATTTCCTCCACCAATAACAGCAACTTTTTGATTTTTAAAAAAATGTCCATCACAAGTCGCACAGTATGAAATTCCCTTAGAATTAAATTCTTCTTCACCTTTAATATTTAAATGTTTTGGAGTTGCTCCAGAAGCAATTACAAGTACTTTAGTCTTTATTGTTTTTCCATCATCTGTTATTATAATTTTTTCATTTTCATTCAATTTTATATCCATAACTTGTGCAAAGTGAAACTCAACACCAAAATGTTTTGCATGTTCGCCCATTTTTTTCGAAATTTCAGAACCTTTTATTGAAGTAAAACCAGGATAATTTTCTACAAGTTCTGTCAGATTCATCTGGCCACCTTCAAGAGTTTTTTCTATAATTAAAGGTTTAATACCTCCCTGTACAGCATATATTGCAGCAGATATACCTCCAGGGCCTCCACCTATTATTATCATATCATAATAATCTTTAATAAGATCTTTTTTACCGGCATTTCCAAGATCAAAAAACATTTTTTATCCTCCTTTAAATGATTCTAAAAAGGTGACCCAAATGGGTCACCTAATTATTTTTTATTATTCTACTGATTTTAAAATTTCATCTAAGAAGTTTTGTTCTGGATAAGCTCCAATAAATTCGTTTTTTGTTTTCCATTCATCATTTTCAAATATTTCTATTACTGTATGTGGAACTGAACTTACTCCATGTTTTGAAGACAATTCTGGGAATTCGTTTGCCTCAACCATTTCTCCAGATATGTTTGAGTTTAAAATAGCAGATTGATGAGCTGCAAGTACTGCATTTGGACAATAAGGACATGTTGGAGTTACAAATGCTCTTATTCTTATTTTTTTATCAATAGTTTTAATTTTATTTTGTGTTTCTTCAGAAAAATTTACTTTAGAATTTGAAACCATTATTATATTTTGCAATAAGGTTGAAAATTCATGACCTGAAGGAATTCCATAAAATTTAATTCCTAAATCTTTATCTTCTGAATCGAGTAAAACCATTGATGGAAATAAATTTTTATCTAATCCATATTTTTCAAAGTCTTCATCTTTAGAATGAGATTCAATTTGAATTTTTTCATTTACTTCCGTTAATTCTGTTATCAAATTTTCTGTAACTTCTGAATATTCGCTGTCATTTTTGAAAAGAATAAACTTAACTTTATTTGTCATATCTTTTAAAATTTCTGCAACTTGTTCTCTTGTTTTTTCATCTAATAATTGTGCCATATATTGATACCTCCAATTAGTTTTATATACCCTCTGAGGGTATTTTAACATGGATATATTTAGTCTATTTTACAAATTTGTATATTTTTCCTGTTTTTGTAGTTTTTACTATAGAGGCTATAAATAATAGTATTGATGGTATTAAAATATTTATGATATTAACATTATCATTAGAAATATTAATTAATTTATTTAAAATATAAAATACCCCTGTACCGTAAAAAAAAGATTCAGTACCTTTTAAAATTAATTTTTTTGATAGAAAAGTTTCAAAGTAGCTATTTCTTGTATATCCAAAAGATAAAATCATTGATCGGAATCTTTCATGAAACTTTTTTCTTGAAGCGTCATAAGATCTTATATAATAAAATATAAATATTATAAATATAAAAATATCAGCCATTATATTATTTGAAATATTTTTTATATAAAATAATATTAATAACATGCCCGTTAAAGTGTACATTGTGAAATATTCGAAGACATTTGGCAAATTATAGTTTTTTATAATTAAATATTTTATTATAAAATAAGAAATTATTGAAGCTATTAAATTTATAAAAAAAGCATTAAGGATCATTTTTATTGATTATTCTCCTCTTTTTCTGGATTTGTTTTAGCAGCTTCAACCATAGTTGATATACTACCCAATATTCCAGAAACTTCATAAGGCATAAATATTTTTGAAGCTTTTCCATTTGATATATCTTTCAAAGCATCTAAGTATTTTATAGTTATCAAATCTTTTGAAGGATTTCCCTTATGAATAGCATTAAAAACATTTATTATAGCTTGAGATTGACCTTCAGCTTCAGCAACTAATTTAAATTTTTCAGCTTCAGCAACTCTTTTTATTGATTCAGATTGACCTTCAGCTTTTAAAATAGCAGATGTTTTATCACCTTCAGCTTTTGTTATTTCTGATTGTTTATATCCTTCAGCTTCAAGTATAGAAGCCCTTTTCATTCTTTCAGCTTTCATCTGTCTGCTCATAGCATCCATTATATCATCAGGTGGATCTATTTTTTTGATTTCTACTCTTGTTACTTTAACACCCCATCTATCTGTTGCTTCATCAAGAACTTCCCTTAATTTGGTATTTATTCTTTCTCTTGAAGTTAATGTTTGGTCTAATTCAAGTTCACCTATAACATTTCTTAGATTAGTTTGAGCAAGTTTTACAGCAGCAGATGTAAAATCACCGACATTATATATAACTCTATAAGCATCGGTTATTTCATAGTATATTACAGCATCTACAGTAACTATAACATTATCATTTGTTATAACTTCTTGAGGTGGAACATCTATGACCATTTCTCTTATATCAACTTTAGTTATTCTTTCTATGAACGGAACTATAAAATTTAACCCAGACTCAACTTGTCTATGAAATTTACCAAGTCTCTCTACTAAAGCTTTTTCATAAGGTCTTACAATCTTTAAACTTGTTGATACTATGATAATAAGAAATATGGCTACTATCAATGCAATTATCATAATTATTCCTCCCTTTTTAAATGTACGTATAGAAAATTGCTTTCTCTTTTGTCAATTAATACTGTGTCATTTATTTTTACTTTTTCAGTATCTTCTATGAAAGCCACCCATTTGTCTCCCTTTATTGATACTATTATCTTATTATTTTCTCTTATATCAATGATTTTAGCTTCTTTACCTATTAAATCATCTGTATAGGTTTTTTTAGGATCTGAATTTTTATAAAGTCTTTTTACAATTTTTCTTGTAGATATCCAAAGTATAAATGATATAACTATGAATATTATAATGTTTAATGTCATTGAACTTATGAAAAGTGATAGTATTGCAGTTGCTACTGCTCCAATTGCAAACCAGAAAAAAAAGAATGTTGGAGTTAGCATTTCAGCAACAGCGAATATTATTGCCATTATTACCCAAAATGCCCATAACTGCATGTTATTTCCCCCTTTAGAGTTTTAATTTCCTTTCAGGATGAACAATGTAAATTTCTTTATCTGAAAACTCTTTTTTTAATTTTTCTTCAGTAGATTTTATTATTGAATTATATCTACTTGAAACATGGTATATTATTATTTTTTTTGCATTTATATTTTTGATTAGTATTTTTAATTCCTCTAATGAAGTATGGTTTCGTATTTTACGGTCTTCTTCTTTAAAAAAGGTACATTCATGTAATAAAATTTCACAGTTTTCAGCATATTCTAAAGGTATTGGCAAAGAATCACCGCTTATTGTCAAAATATTTGCATCATATCTTTGTGATATATTGTCTTTCCCTATTTTTTTACTCAATTCTATTATACTATTTTGATCTAAATATTTATATTCGTCTTTTAATCTTTTTCTTTTTTCAAAGATTTGATATCCAAAAGTTAATTCAGATGGAGTATGACGGGTTTTAAATGGTTTAATATATCTTGTTTCTGATATTTCTATAACAGATTTTAGATTTATTGGAATAAAATTTAAAGAATATCTTAATCTATTATTCATATTTTTTATAAAGCTTATATACTTGACTATTTGTTCGGAGTTTTCAGGATAATATATATTTAAAGGCTTTTCTCTCGAACCCATAGCATTGTTTCTTGTATTTATGAATCCCCATAATCCAGATATATGATCTATATGAGAATGTGTTAAAAATATATTCTCTATTGCATATATTTTATTTCCAAGTGAAGAGCTTATTCCTTCTCCAACATCAAATAATATTCTATCTGGTTTATAGAGTACCCAAGTAGTATATAATGCTTTTGATTTTATAATGAATTCCAAAAAATATCACCTCTAAAAAAAAAGGTGGTATTAAACCACCGATATATTTATTTTATTGGTAAGACCTTTATTACTATAGAACCTTTAACACCTTGAGGTAGTTTTATTTTGAGTCTAAAAACACCAAGTTCTTTTATATTGACTTTTTCATCTATCCACATTTTATTGAAATCTATTTTTGATATTTCTTTTATTCTTTTAGCTATATCAGATGATGTGACAGCACCAAATAATTTGCCATTTTCACCAGAATTGGCTTTTATTTCATATGTATAAGATGATATATTTTCTAATATTTCTTCACTTTTATTTCTGATGTTTTCTTTCTTTTTTTCCTCAAGTTTTTTCATATCTTTTACATGTTTTAAAGTTCCTTGATTTGCTTCTATTGCTAAACCTTTTCTTATGAGAAAGTTTCTTGCATAACCGTCTGATACTTCTTTTATTTCATTTTTTTTACCTATTTTTTTGACGTCTTCTAGTAATAAAACTTTCATTTCTTCACCTCCAATAATATTTTACCATAATGCCTTATATAAAACAAATGGGAGGCTTCAATAGCCTCCCTAATTATTAATCATTTGTATAAGGTAATAGCATTACATGTCTTGCTCTATGTATTGCTTGTCTCAAAACTCTCTGATGTTTTGAACAGTTTCCATTTATTCTTTTAGGCATAATTTTACCTTTTTCATTTACATAATCAGATAATAATGTTAAATCTTTATAATCTATATATTTTGTTTTCATTGAGCATAATTTACATTTTTTTGTTCTTTTTCTTCTTTTAAATGCCATGAATTTTCACCTCCAATTAGATAGGTTTTTCATCTGAAGATAAATCATCTTCGAGATCGCTGAATGGGTCTTCGAATTCAGGCATTTCATCAGAAAGTATATCATCATCAATACTATCTATCGAAGGATTATTTTTATAACCATCTTCAACTTTTATATCTAAATTATTGAATTGTGAATATTCTTCCTGTGATTTTTTTGTTTCCATAAAATTCATTCTGGAGGCCCAAATTTCAGCTGTTTCTCTTTTTATATCGTTTCTATCGGTCCATCTATTAATATGCAATGAACCTTCAACTAATATTAATTTTCCTTTTGACAGATAATTTGAAGCAAATTCAGCTTGCTTACCAAAAGCTACAATGTTTATAAAATCTACTGCATCATTATCTTTAGTCATTCTATCAACGGCAAGGGAAAAATTTGCAACCGAAGATCCACTAACAGTAGAACGAATATCAGGATCTCTGGTTAATCTGCCAACAAGTATGACCTTGTTGTATGCAATAGCCATTTATATCACTCCGCAGCTTCTTCAGTTGTAACTGGTTCTTCAACTGTTATATTTGATTCTTTCTTTATAGCTTTTTTTTCTAAATCTTCTCTTCTTAAAGTCATAAATCTCATTACATCTTGAGTTATTTTGAAGAAATTTTCGAGTAAATTTACTTTTTCAGGATCTGCTTCATATATAAAATATGCGTAGTCACCTTCTGTATATTTACCATGTGGAGTTTTATATGCTAATTTTCTCATACCCCATCTTTTTTCTTCTTGAATTTTACCTTCAACTTTTACTTCAATAAAATTCTTTACTTTTTCTACCATGGCATTTCTTTGATCTTCTGTTAAGTCAGGTTTTACTACAATCATAGTTTCGTAGAATCTAACTTTTGCCATTACTACACCTCCTCCCGTGGTCTTGGCCTCTATTTTTTATAGAAGCGGGGTTTAACCTTAAAGATTATATCAGAATTTTTTCTTTTTTTAATATATAGAATTTAAATTTTAGTTGAATTTATTATTAACTAATTTTATTTTGATGTTTTAATTTTTTTTATTTATTGTATAATATAGTTGAAAATAGGAGGTTTTAAATGAAAAATTATTATTTGAGACTTAGAAGGATTATTGTTTCTTTTATAGTTATTATCTTTATAATAATAATAGGTACAGCAGGATATATGGCATTAGAAAAATGGACATTTATTGATTCTTTATTTTTTACATTGGTTACTTTAAGTACTGTTGGTTATAGTATTCCAGATGATCTAAGTTTTGTAAGTCAATATTTCACAATATTCTTGATTTTATCTGGAATGACTTTTGTGATTTATTCTCTTTCTCAGATAACTTCATTTATCATAGAAGGAGAAATAAAGAATCTTTTGGAGGTTAGAAAAAGGATGAAACAAATTTCTAATATGAATAATCATTTTATAGTTGTTGGAGCGGGAAAAACTGGATTTTATGTCTGTGAAACTTTAAAAAAAAGTAATAAAGATTTTGTTCTTATCGATAAAAATGAAGAGAATGTAAATAAAATTATAAATAATTTTAATTCGGATTTTCCTTTTATAATAGGGGATATAAAAGATGAAGATGTTTTTATTAATGCAGGAATAAAAAAAGCTGGAACTATTATATTAACTCTTCCATCTGATATAGATAATTTATTTGTTATACTTACTGTTAAAACTATAAATGAAAATATAAAAATCATTTCCAAGGCTAACGAACCTGAATCATTAAAAAAATTAAAATATGCTGGAGTAGATAAAGTAGTTCTTGAATCTGAAATAACTGGTAATAGGCTTGGTTATTTGTCAATAAGACCTAATATAGTAACTTTTTTAGAGACCATTACTAGAACAGAAGATAAAGAGTTAAGACTAGAAGAAGTTAAAATACCTCAAGAATCTTGGATGGTAAATAAAACTTTAAAAGAAATATCTTTACCTAATTTAGTTGATTTAATAGTTATTTCAATAAAAAAATATTATGATGAAGATATATTCAATCCTAAAGCGGATTCATTAATAGAAGCTAATGATAGAATAATAGTTCTTGGTGAAGAAGAAAAAGTTCAAAATCTTAGAAAAATAGTTAAGGGGGATTATAAATGACTTTTTTTAAAAGTATTTTTTTTATGGCATTTATACAATTTGCAATTTTAGGAACTCTTGGAGAGATAGTAGCTTTAAAACTATCTAAAAAGAAAATTATAGTTTTAAAAACTGTATATTCTGCTATTGTATGGGGGGTTCTTGGTATAATTATAAAATTTGTTTTTGTAGGGTTTAATGGATTTGTAAATGAACTTGTATCTTATGGATATCTTCCATCGGGAGATTTTTGGAAAGCCTTTTTTAAATCATTGTTTATGAATTCTATGTTTGGACCTGTTATGGTTGTAATACACAGATTTTTAGAAAATTTATATAATTTAAAGTTAAAAATTTCTAAAGAAGGTTTGAAAAAAGCATTTTGGGCTTTATTATGGTTTTGGTTACCGGCGCATACAATAACTTTTATGTTACCAAATAATTGGCAAATAACTCTTGCAGCGGTTTGGAGTTTTGTTTTAGGTCTTCTTTTGAGTTTTTTCAACACTATGAAGAAAGAAAGTGATTAATTATAATTAATCACTTTGCATTTTTATAGTATAACTTTTTAATTCAATCAACTATTAATTTAAAGGTAATTTTTCTAAATATTTTAAAGCCTCTCTTGCATCTTTTGCATAAAAATCAGCACCTATTGAATTTGCAAATGTTTTTGTAACTACTGCTCCACCAATTATTATTTTTATATCATCAAATTTTTTTCTTATTTCTTTTACAGTATTTTCCATATTTATAAGAGTTGTAGTCATTAAGGCTGAAAGTCCCACTATTTTAGCCTTAGAATCTTGAATTTTATCTATTATTTTATTACAAACGACATCTTTACCTAAATCTATTATTTCATAACCATAATTTTCAAGTATTACTTTTACTATATTTTTTCCTATATCATGTATATCTCCTTCAACAGTAGCAAGTATTATTTTATCTTTTTTATTTGATGAATCTAAATCAGGTAATTTATTTTTTATTTCTTTAAATACTATTTTTGCAGTTTCTGCCGATTGTATTAATTGAGGTAAGAATATTATTTCTTTTTCATATTTATCACCAACTTTATTCAACGTTGGGATTAATATATTATTTATTATTTCAAGAGGATCTGTATTTTTTAATTTTTCGATAGTTATAATTTTTGTTTTTTCTTTTAATCCATTTTCTATACAGTATTCCAATGTTTCATTTTTTATTTCTTCTTCTTTTTGTTCGGAGTAAATACTTATATATTTTTTGCAATCTTTATCTATATTTGCAAGTACTTTGTAAGAATTTATTGTATCTATCATATCTTGTGATGATGTGTTTATTATTGGTAAGTTTAATCCAGCTTGCAAAGCCATGGCTAAAAATGTTCTATTTAATATTTTTCTATTTGGAAGACCAAAAGATACATTACTTACACCTAAAGTTGTATTATAATTATATGTGTTTTTGACATAAGATAAAGTGGACAATGTATTGTATAGTTCGTTTTGTTGAGCTGATACTGCCAATACTAAAAAATCAAATATTAAATCTTTTTTTGATATTCCATATTTCAATGCTGTGTTTTCTATGTTTTTAGCAATTTGTAACCTTTTTTCCATTGTTTCAGGTATTCCATCTTCATTTAAAGTAAGGCAAATAACCATAGCTCCATATTTTTTTATTACAGGGAATATTTCTTCCATAGAATTTTTTTTACCATTTACAGAATTTATTATAGCTTTACCATTATAATATCTTAAACCATTATCTATAACCTCTATATTTGTTGAATCTATTTGAAGTGGAATATCAATTAATTTTTGGATTTCTTTTATAGATTTTATCATTAATTTATTTTCATCTATTTTTGGAACACCCATATTTACATCTAGTATTTCTGCTCCTTCTTCTTTTTGCTTTAATGCAAGATTAGTTATATATTCCATATTTTCTTCTATTATGGCTTGTCTTAATTTTTTCTTTCCAGTTGGATTGATTCTTTCTCCTATTATATGAATATTTTTGCTAACATCATATGTTTTTGAATAAGAAGATATGAATGAATAGTTTTTATCGAATACAGGTTTAAATGGAATTTGTTTTCTAGAATTATTTAATTTTCTTATATATTCATCGGTTGTTCCACAACATCCTCCTATAATTTGAATACCTTTATTCATTAATTTTTTTGTATGTTCATTATATTCATTTGAGTTAATATTATATATTGTATTTCCATTTTGGTAATCTGGGAGTCCTGCATTTGCTTGAACTATTATTGGCGTAGATGAATATTTTACTAATTTATCTACTAATGACTCCATTTTATCTGGACCAAGAGAACAGTTTATACCAAGTGCGTTAACATTAAGTCCTTCAAGAACAGATATCATTGTTTTAATATCTGTTCCAGTAAATGTTCTTTTATCATCAGAAAAAGTCATTGTAGCAAATATCGGTAATTTTGTGTTCTCTTTAGCTGAGAGTATTCCAGATTTTAATTCGTATATATCTGAAAATGTTTCAAATAATATTAAATCAGCTCCATATTTTTCGCCCGCTATAACCTGTTTTTTAAAAAATTCATAACTTTCATCAAAAGTCATTTTTCCCATAGGTTCTATCATTCTACCTATGGGACCTATATCGAGAGCTATTAAATTATTTTTTTGAACTGACTTTGCTATTTCAATTGCATTTTTGATTATTAAATCTGAATCTACATTATATTTTTTTAATTTATGATTATTTGCACCAAATGTATTTGTTGTTATAATATCTGCACCAGCTTCAATATATTTTTTGTGTATAGATCTTATTAAATGAGGATTTTCTAAATTTAATAGTTCAGGCAATGTATTGATGTTTTCTTTTTGAATCATGCTTCCCATAGCCCCATCAAAAAGAATAAATTTTTTATTAAGTAAATTACTTAAATTCATATTATACCTCCAAACAATAATTCAATATTTTTAAATTTTTTTAATACCTATTAAGGCTGTTATCGTTTTTATTGGAATTAAATTATTATATTCATCTGTGTATATTCCACAACTTTTACTTGCATTTAATTCTTCTAATATATCATATTGAATATTTAATTTTAAATCTCCATATCCAGGTGAATATCTTTTTGTAAAGATATGAGATTTGTATTTTAATTTTAATTCTTTTTCAATTTCATCACATATTTCATCAATGTATACTGATGAAGTTGTATTGAATATAATACCTTTTGCTAAATTAATTTTTTCTAAGTATTTTATTTTTTTATCTATATTAATTCCTAAAGTTGCTGCAAATATTATCACTTTGTTGCAATTAATTAATAATTTGTTTATGCTTTTTCCTTTAAGCTGAATTTTAGAGTTTTCTAATTGAATAATTTCTTCAGAAATTGATTTTAGTTTATAAATTTTATATGTATATCTAATATTAGAATATTTTTCAACTTCTTCAATAGATTCATTTAAATATATTTTTGTTTTTTCATCTAAAATTTGATTTTTATAGTTTAAATATCTTAATATCTCTTTTTTATCCATTATTTTCACCTAAATATTTTAAAATATTTTTAATTCTTTCTACTATTTTTCTTGCAGTAATAGGGTTATTCATTACATACAAATGTATTCCATCCACATCAGAAGATAATAAATCAATTATTTGATCACAAGCATAAGTTACTCCTGCATCTAATAAAGCTTCTTTATTATTTTCATATTTATTCATAACTTTTATAAATTTTTCTGGCATATAAGTTCCACATAATGATACTATTTTTTCTACTTGTTTTTTATTTACAACTGGCATAATACCAGCCTGAAGTGGGACTTTTATATTTCTGTTTTTTAGTTTTTCTTGATATTCATAAAAAATTTTATTTTTAAAAAATAACTGACTTATTAGAAAATCAGTACCTTTATTGATTTTTTCTTGTGTATAAAATAAATCCATGCTTTTATTTAATGCTTCTAAATGTCCTTCTGGATAAACTGCAGAACCTATACAAAAATTAAAATTTTCTTTTATATATTCTATTAAATCAGAAGCATGATTAAAATCTTTTTTCAATTTATAATCTGGATGAATATCACCTTTTAAAGCTAAAATATTTTCTATGTTTTCATTTTCTAAATTGTTTAAAGTATTATAAATATCTTTTTTGTTAGAATTTATGCAAGTTAAATGAGCAAGTGATTCAATATTGTATTTATTTTTTATTATTGAAGCAATTTCTGTAGTTTTATCATGTTCAGATCCTCCAGCTCCATAAGTTACGCTTATATAATCTGGAGTTAATACGGCTAATTCTTCTATAGTTTTATAAATCTTTTTAATAGACCCAGTTTTTTTAGGTGGAAATATTTCAAATGAAATTATAGGTTTTTTATTTATAAATTTATCTTTAATAAACATATTATCAACTCCTGAAAATTACTTTTAATTTTATTTAACAGATGTTTATATTACCTATTGCACCAACTTTATCATCTTTTATTATTATTCCCCCATTTATATTATCTATACTATTTATATAATTTAATACATTTTTTATATCATTCTTTGATTTTATTTTATTGGCTGCTGATGTTGCTAAACTGTCAGCAAGTAATGTATCTTTAGATATTATTACTACTGCATCAGCTTTTCCATAGCTATAAGAATGACCAAAAGTTCCTGCAGAAGTACAAATTCCAAGTTCAGAATTTTTTGATATTAATATTGATAATTTATTGGATAAAGGAGATTTTCCAGCATAAATTTTAATCTTTCTATCTATTAAAGTTTTTAAGAAAATATCTCCACCATTTTCTATAATTATTTCATCTGTAAATAATAAAGCTATTTTTCCAATATATTCTGAAATACAACCAGCTATACTTGCCATAGGCCCAACATTTACTTTTGAAGAAGCTATGATCATTTTTTGAATTATTATATTATATGAATAATCATTATTTATGGGGGTATGGGATTTTAAAAATGAAGAATTATAAATACAATGCATTTTTATTATATTTCTTATGTATTTTAATTGAATTAGCAATAATTTACTCAAATTAATTTTTGAGGATATATTCAAATCTGATTCTTCTACGCATATATTATAATTTATTAAATTTTTAGGTTTCATTATATTCCTATAATTTCTTTTTTCATACATAAATCCACCTCATTTTTTCATTTCTTTAACTTTCGTATTATTAAATTTTCTTATAGGTTTAGTTAAATAAAATTCTTTATTTAAAATTTTTTCTTTTAATTTTATGCAAATTTTTTCTGATTTATATAAACTTGAAATTGATGATGTTTTAATTATTTTCCCATTTATTTCCACTTTTCCAGATCTTAATTGATCATAATTAACTCTTTTAATTGTTGGTTTGTTTTCTTTTGAATAATCTAAAATATTAGTGTAAATATCTTTATTTCTAATAGCTAAGCTTTTTAATATATCTTTATTTAATACTGGAATAGGTATACCAATACCAATAAACATAGAAATGCCATAACCTTTAAGAATTGCAGGTTTTATATATTCTTTATCCATGTCTTTTAAATCTCCGATAACAGCAAGTGTTGCAGCGGGTGCTACAGGTAATTTATTTTCATCTCTTTTTATATCAGAATTAAATTGAGTTCCTTCATGAACTATCATTCCTGTAGCTCCTGCAAGAAATATTGAAGTTCCAATACCTATTGTTTGATAAGTTGGATCATTCAATAGAGGACTTATTTCTCCTGAAGTACAAAAATTTATATTTTCTGAATTTTCAAAAAGTATTCCCATATATGTATGAAGTTTTTTATTAGATGTATTTATTGCGGCATTATAATTTTGATATACATTTCTTGGATTGAATAAATAAGCTTCATTTAAATCGGATAGTTTTAGTTTTCTTTTAATATATTTTCTGGGATAACAATCGGTACCTTTTCCACTTGCTATTATTTCTACTTCTTTTCCACATATTAAATCATAAATTACATGAGCTCCTCCATAATTATTATTAACTTTAGATTCTTGTGTAACTCCTATATAAGTATCTACAGCTGCAATACCAGAATAAGATTCTACATTGTTTATAAAGGTTTTTTCCATTCTAATGGGAGGATTTGCATGACCAAAATTTAAAAATGCTCCCGATGAACACATAGGTCCAAATGTAGCTGTTGTTACAACATCAACTTTTTCAAAAACTTTATCTATACTTTCTTTTTCAATTAAATTTTTTACTTCGATAGCTGTTAATACTACAGCTTCACCATTTTTTATTTTATTATTTATTTCATCAAATGTTCTCATATTATTTCCTCCTGTTTTTTGAGATCAGATTCTATTAATTCATAATGTAGCAAATTTATAGCTTTACAAATGTTTTTTTTATCAATTAATAAAGAAATATTTATTTCAGAACAAGAAATCATATTTATATTTATTTTATTTTGATTTAATGTATTAATTATTTTACTTATTATTCCATAATTGTCTTTTATTCCATCTCCGACAATAGAAATTTTTGATAAATTTTTATAAATATTAATATTTAATATATTAATATTGGATTTTATAGTATTTAATAATGAAATTGTCTTTTCGTAATACTTATTATTAATTGAAATAGATATGTTTTTTAGTGATTGAGATACTATATTTATGTTTATTTTATTTTCAGATAGTATTTTAAAAAAATCTGAAAGATCTTTTAAATTGGTTATTTCAAAATTAATAATAAAATTATCTTCTAATAAAGAAATACCACTGATAAAAGATTTTTCTATATTATCATGAATGATAGTTCCAGTTTTATTTGAGAATGTATTTTTTAAATTAATTTTTAAATCATATTTATGGGCTATTTCTACACATCTATTATGTAACACTTTTGCTCCAGATGAAGATAATTCAATCATTTCTTCATAAGATAATGATTTGTTTTTTATAGGATTTTTAACTAATTTTGGATCACAAGAATATACATAATCCACATCAGTATAGATATCTACGTATTCTAAAGATAAAGCAGCAGCTATAGCTATTGCTGTAATATCAGAACCACCTCTACCAAGTGTGATCACTTCAAATTTTTCTGATATTCCTTGAAATCCAGGTATTATTAGTACATCATAAAGTCTTAAAAGATCATATATTTTGTTTATATCGATTCTTTTAATCTTTGCATTATTAAAATTATTATCTGTGATAAGATCTATATCTCTAGGGTTTACAAATGAAGATTTAATATCATTATTTTTCAATATAGAAGATAAAACAGAAATAGAAATATTTTCTCCTAAAGATAAAATCAAGTCTAACTCTTTGTTACTTGGATTAGGACTCATTTCTTCTATTAATTTTTGAAGATAATTAGTAATACCAGATGGTGCTGATACAATTGTTATTACTTTTTTGTTTTTTGTTAACTCTTGTGTTATTTTTTTTACAACTAATTTTATAGATTCTTTGTTTGCCATAGATGTTCCACCAAATTTTTGAACTATTATATTCAAAGATTACACCTCCAAATAAAAAAGTCAGTTATGCATTGGCATAACTGACTAAAAAATCTATAGCAAACTTTTTAGGCATTTTTATGTTATGCCAATAATCAAAACTTTTTTATGTTTATTTGATTTTATTGAATTATTAATTTTCATATTATACATATCACTCATATCACAATTTATTTTAATCACCTCTTAAAAAAAGAATTCCTCTTTCTATTGTTTGAAAGAGGAATAAATATTTTATCTTATCTTTCATTTCAAATAGAAATGTCGGATTTAGCACCAACGCAATTGCAGGTTGCTGAAGTATCAACGGGCCGATTCCCTACTCTTCTCTGGATAAGTACTATTTAATTTGATAAAATAATAACATAATTATTTTTATTTGTCAAATTTGATTTAAATATTTTATATTTTATTTTTTGCAAAGTTAGCTTGACAAAAAATGCAAAGTATGCTAAACTAAAAATGTAAAGTTAACTTTGCAAAATTAGTAGGTGATTTTTTTGAAAAATAAAATTAGAGAATTAAGGAAAAAGAACAAATTATCTCAGGAAGACTTGGCATTGGAAGTAGGCACTACAAGACAAACGATAACTTCTATTGAAACTGAAAAATATACCGCTTCTTTGATTCTTGCATATAAGATATCAAAATATTTTGGATTATCAATTGAAGAAGTTTTTGATTTTTCTGAAATAGAATAGAGGAGATGAACCATGGAGAATTTTAGAAAAAAAGTTATAAAAAGAATTAGAATTTTAACTGTATTTATTTTGATTTTTTGTGTTTATATTGTTTTGGATGTTTTTTTTATTAGGAATAATATTGATTCAGAGAATTTTATAAATTCTTTTCAATTTGGATTGATGTTTGGTTTAGAAATGTTAGCTATTATAAATTTAATCAAATTGAATAAAGTTGTTAAAAGTGATAAAAAATTAAAATTATTGTATAATAAAGAAAATGATGAAAGATTAAAGTTAATACGTAGTAAAGCAGGAATGCCATTATTGCTTATTAATTCGGTTATTATGATAATATCGGGTATAATATTGGGGTATTTTAATACAATTATATTTTTAACTCTAATAATCACTGCCGGTATTCAAATGTTGATTGGATTGTTCATAAAATTTTATTGTTTAAGAAAATTTTAGGTTAAAATATGAAAAAAATTTTTATAGGATCTTTTTTGTATACAATAATGATATTATTAATAGTTTTTATGTTTGTTAATTTTTTTATATATCGATTTCCAGATTGGATTGTAAGAATTGTAGGAATTTTTATGTTAATCAATATATTTTTAATTTCATATAATATTAATAAAAAAATAAAAAGATAATTTTTGAGTTTGTTATTAATATATAAAAAAGGGCATCATTTTGATGCCCTTTTTGATTATTTTAATATTATTACTGGTTGATCTCCATCGACTGAATCACCTTTTTTAACAAGTATTTTATCAATTATTCCTGAATATTCAGATTGTATATCATTTTCCATTTTCATAGCTTCTATTACTAATAATTTATCACCTTTATTTATTTGTTGACCTTCATTTACTAATATATCTAATATTACTCCTGGAAGTGGAGCTAAAATTTCTTCTCCAGAAGATTTTTCAACGATTTTTTCTTCTTTTTTTGGTTCTGTTACTTCTTTTTTTGCGATTGTTTTTTCTAGATTTTTTTCTTGAGGTTTTATATCAATATTTTGTTGGGTTTTATTTTCTATTATTTCATTATTTAATTCTTCTACTTCTACATCATATGATTTACCATTTACTTTAACTTTAAAATTTTTAATCATTTTCCTACCCCTCCAAATTATCTATTTGTTCTCCATATTTGTACTGGTTGAACAGAACCCCATCTTGCAGGTTTTGATTGTTTGATTTTTATTTCATTTTCTTTTTCTATACTTCTGATTTTATATTTTTTGTTACCCATAAAATACGAAATTGCAGCACTTATTGCAGCAATTTCTTCTAAATCATCTTCTTTGTTTTCTGCAAAATCTTTTGTTTCTTTAGAAATAGTTTCTTTAGGAGATATTTTATTTAATTTTTTAAGATCTTTTTTTGTATTTTTTGTAGATACTTTTCCAAATATTATGAAAACTATCATTAATATCAATAATACAATAAAAACCGTAAAAATTCCTGTTAGAGTTATTAAAGCAACATCACTCATTTATATTCGCCTCCATTATAATGGAATATTTCCATGTTTTTTGTTAGGCTTAGATTCAGCTTTAGTTGAAGCGAAATTAAGTGCGTAGGATAATTTGTATCTTGTTTCTTTTGGATCTATTACATCTTCGATGTATCCTCTGGCAGCTGCTTCATAAGGGTTTGCAAATCTATTTTTATATTCATCTATTTTTTCTTTTCTTGTTATTTCAGGAGTTTCTGAATTTTTTATATCTTTTGCAAATATAATATTTGCAGCACCTTCTGGTCCCATAACAGCAATTTCAGCTGTTGGCCAAGCATAAACAAAATCAGCTCCTAAATGCTGAGAAGACATTGCTATATATGCTCCTCCATAAGATTTTCTTAGTATTATAGATAATTTTGGTACAGATGCTTCAGAGTATGCATATAATAATTTTGCACCATGTCTTATTATTCCACCATGTTCTTGATTCACTCCTGGCAAGAATCCAGGTGTATCAACAAATGTTATTATTGGAATATTAAAAGCATCACAAAATCTAATGAATCTTGCAGCTTTATCTGAAGCATTTATATCTAATGCACCAGCAAGAACTTTTGGCTGATTTGCTATTATACCTATTGATTGGCCTTCCAATCTTGCAAACCCAATTACCATATTTTTTGCAAAATGGGGTTGTATTTCAAAAAATGATTTTTCGTCAAAAACTTCATTTAAAACATCTCTAACATCATAAGATTTTTTTGGGTTCGGAGACACTAATTCATATATTTTATCTGATATTTCTTTTTCTTTATATTCAATATTTTCTACAGGGTCTAAATTATTAGCAGGTATATAAGAAAGAAGTTTTTTTGTCAAATTCATGGCTTCTTCATCATTTTTTGCTATTAGATGAGCAACTCCGCTTATTGAATTATGAACTTTTGCTCCTCCTAAACTTTCTTTATCTACATTTTCGCCAGTTACAGCCTTTATTACTTGAGGACCAGTTATAAACATTTGAGAACTTTTATCTACCATTATTATAAAATCAGTTATAGCAGGAGAATAAACTGCACCACCAGCACATGGACCAGCAATAACAGTGATTTGTGGTATTACTCCTGAAGAAATAGTATTTCTATAGAAAATTCCACCATAACCGTATAAAGCATCTATTGCTTCTTGAATTCTTGCTCCACCTGAATCATTTACTCCTATTATAGGTACTCCAAATTTTAACGCCATATCTTGGACTTTCATTATTTTTTTTGCATGCATTTCTCCCAATGATCCACCTTGTACTGTAAAGTCTTGAGAAAAAACGGCAACTCTTTTACCATTTACAGTTCCAAAACCGGTTACAACTCCATCATATGGAAATTCTTTTTTATCTAATCCAAAATAAGTACTTCTGTGTTTTACAAATTTGTCAATTTCTTCAAAAGAATTTTCATCTAAAAATAGATTTAATCTTTCTCTTGCGGTTAATTTATTTTTTTCATGTTGTTTTTCAATTTTATCTTTACCGCCACCAAGTGAGAGTTTATCTTTTTTTTCATGAAACTCTCCGAGAATATTTTTTAACTGCTCATCAGCCATTTTAATGACCTCCCTATTTGTGTTGGACAAGTTCTGTTAAAATCCCGTTTGCAGATTTAGGATGTAGAAAAGCAACTAATGTATTATGTGCCCCATCTTTAGGAACATCGGATAGAGGCTTAAAACCCATATTTTTGGCTTCTTCTATAGCTTTTGAAACATCTTCAACTTTATAAGCTATATGATGAAATCCATTTCCTCTTTTTTCTAAAAATTTTGAAACTTCTGAATTATCTGATATAGGTTGTAATAATTCAATTCTTGTATCTCCTATCTCTAAAAAAACTACTTTCAATCCTCTATCTTCTAATATTTCTTCTCCAGAAGGTTCTATTTTTAACAAATTTTTATATAAAGGTAATGCTTCTTCGATTGAATTTACAGCAATACCTATATGATCTATTTTAGTCATTTGATTTACCTCCAGTTAATTTTTTTATTAAATTATCTTTCAGTTCAAATAAGTTTTCTTCTTCTATTTTATAATCTTTTATTGTATAATCAAGTTTTCTTATTATGTTACTTCTTGTTCTTCTAACTTTTCTTCTTTTTATTCTATCTTCTATTTCATTTGTTTTATATAAATTTTGTTTATGTTTATCTATCCAATCAATTACCTCATCTAATCCTTTATTCATTATTGCACTTATACCAAATATTTTTCTTAAATGTTTTTCTTCGTATTCAAGATTTAATGTGTTTTTTAATTGTGTTAAAAATCTATTAGCACTTTGGAGATCTATTTTGTTTACTATATATGAATCAGCTATTTCCATTATTCCAGCTTTAAACATCTGTACTTCATCACCAGAATCAGGTGACATGACTAATAATATAGTATCAGCAACATAGACAACTTCTATTTCTGATTGGCCGGCTCCTACAGTTTCAATTATTATTTTATCAAAACCATATGAACTCATCACATCTACTATATCAAATATTGAGTCACATAATCCTCCAACAGATCCCCTTGAAGCAACACTTCTTATATAAACATTTTCAGGATTTAAAGTTCTCATTCTTATTCTATCACCTAAAAATGCTCCGCCAGTAAATGGACTACTTGGATCCACTGCAATTATTCCGATTTTTTGATTTTTTTCTGAGTATTTTTCAACCAGTTTTGATACCATAGTACTTTTTCCAGCTCCTGGAGAACCTGTTATTCCTATTATGTGAGGAGATTTATTTTTAGGAAGTTTGGAAATTATTTTCCAAGCATCATCTGGATTATTTTCTACTAAAGTTATCATTTTAGCTAAAGCGTATTTGTTTTTATTTTTAAAACTTTCGATTATATCATTAAACTTCTTTTCCCAAAACAATTTCTTTCACCCTTGTAGAAATAAGATTTAAAGAAGTACCAGGTCCAAATACTTCAGTAACTCCTATTTTTTTTAGTTGTGGTATATCATTTTCTGGTATAATACCTCCAAGGAAAAGTGGAACATTATCTAATCCTTTTTCTTTCATTATTTCTATTACTTTTTCACATAACCTTATATGTGCTCCAGATAAAATTGAAAGTCCTATTATATCAGCGTCTTCTTCAAGGGCAGTTTCAATTATTTCTGATGGTGTTTGTCTTATACCTGTATATATCACTTCCATACCGGCATCTCTCAAAGCTCTTGAAACAACTTTTGCACCTCTATCATGACCATCTAAACCTGGTTTTCCTATTACAACTCTTATTCTTCTATCCATAAAAATGCACTCCTTTTATAGAATTACCGACTCGTTGAATTCACCATAGATTTCTCTTAAAACATTAGTTATTTCTCCAAGTGTTGCATAAGATTTTACACATTCTAATATGAATGGCATAACATTTTCATTATTTTTTGCAGCATTTTTTAGAGAATCAAGATTTTTCTTTACTAAATCATTGTCTCTATTTTGTCTTAATTTTTTTAATTTTTCTTTCTGTTTTAATTCCATTTCAGGATTAACTTTTAATATTTCGCGTGGAGGTTCATGATCAGTTTCAAATTTATTAACACCTATGATTATATCTTCTTTGTTTTCAATCTTTAATTGAGCATCATAAGCTGAATTTAAGATTTCTTTCTGTATATAACCATTTTCTATAGCTTTTACCATTCCACCCATTTCATCTATTTTTTCAATATAGTTCATAGCTTGTTCTTCTATATCATTTGTTAGTTTTTCAATAACATAAGAACCAGCAAATGGATCTATTGTATTAGTTACTCCAGATTCATATGCTATTATTTGTTGAGTTCTTAAGGCAATTGTTGCAGACTCTTCTGTTGGTAATCCCAATGCTTCATCATATGAATTTGTATGCAAAGATTGTGTTCCGCCCATAACTGCTGATAATGCTTGTAAAGCTACTCTAACAACATTATTCATAGGTTGTTGTGCCGTTAAGGTTGAACCTGCTGTTTGAGTATGAAATTTTAATTTCATAGCTCTTTCGCTTTTTGCTTTAAATCTATTTTTCATTATTTTTGCCCATAATCTTCTTGCGGCTCTAAATTTTGCTATTTCTTCTAAAAAATTATTATGAGCATTAAAAAAGAAAGAAAGGTTATTTCCAAAAACATCTACATCTAATCCAGCTTTTATTGCAGCATCAACATAAGAGATACCATCTGCAAGTGTAAAAGCAACTTCTTGAGCTGCATTTGCACCAGCTTCTCTAATATGATATCCAGATATACTTATGAGATTAAATTTTGGTAAATTTTTTGAACCATATTCAAAAATATCAACTATTACTTTCATTGAAGGTTCTGGAGGGAATACATAAGTACCTCTTGCAATATATTCTTTTAATATATCATTTTGTATAGTACCTCTTAATTGTTCAGGTTTTACACCTTGTTTTTCTGCTACGGCTATTAACATTGATAATAATACTGAAGCAGTTGAATTTATTGTCATTGATACAGATACTTTATCTAAAGGAATTTCATTGAATAGAATTTCCATATCTTCTAAAGAATCAATAGCAACACCAACTTTTCCAACTTCTCCATCAGACATATCATCATCTGAATCATATCCAATTTGTGTGGGAAGATCAAAAGCAACAGAAAGACCTGTTTGTCCTTGAGATAATAAATATTTATATCTTTTATTTGATTCTTCGGCTGAAGCAAATCCAGCGTATTGTCTCATGGTCCAAAATCTTCCTCTGTACATTGTAGGCTGTACACCTCTTGTGAAAGGATACTGGCCTGGAAATCCAAGATCTTTAGAATAATTTAAATTTTCAATATCTTCAGGAGTATAAATTCTTTTTAATTCTTCTCCATATGTTGTTTCAAATTTTTCTTTTCTCTCTGGAAACTTTGATAATGCTTTGTTTACAGAATTTTGCCATTTTTCTTTTTCGCTTATTAAGTTTTTATCTTCACGTTCTGCCATAGAAAACACCCCCAGAATCATTTTACATCTTATATTTTACATTATTATTTTTAATATTACAAACTTGCAAAAGATTATTATTGAATACTTTTAAAAGAATAATGAAAAAAATTTCATTCTATTTGGCTCTTATTTATTTATTTGGACTATTAAGTGTTTTCTTTTTTTGTGGTATTATATGATAGAAGAAGAATTTTGGGGGGAGTGAAGATATGGATGATTTCATATACGCCAAAATAATTGATGGTGACATTATTTTCTTTTTTGAAGAAGGTTGCACTCAAAAAGAGTTATTTGAACAGTTTCAAAAGAAATTGAATATGATGAAAAACTTTTTTAAGATGGGTGACTCTTTTTATATTTATTTAAAAGATGATACTCAGTATAATTTGTTACCTAAAGTAGCTAAGTTTGCATCTACTTTGAATTTACAACTTGCAGGGGCGTATTTTGGTGATTTACCTTCAGTAAAAAAATCAAAAAAAGAATTGAATCTCTCCAGTACAAAAATTTTTAGAAAACATGTCAGATCTGGACAAGTCATAGAAAATCCGGGAGATATAATTATTTTTGGTAATATTAATAAAGGTGCAGAGGTTAATGCTGGTGGAAGTGTAATTGTTTTTGGTAAAGTAGCTGGAATAATAAGAGCTGGTTTGAGTAATAAAAGAAATGTTTTTATAATCGCTTCACAAATGGAATCTTCTCTTATAGAAATAGCAGAAATACCTCTTTTTAATTATCAATGGCCTGAAACACCTGTTTCTATAAGAACAACTGGAGATGAAGCTTTGGTAGAACAGCTTGAGATCTAATTTTAATTTTTAGGAGGTTTTTTCATGGATACAAAAGAAGTATTGATGAAACTTTCAAACTCTTTTGGAGTTAGTTCATATGAAAGTTATACATTTGATCTGATAGAAAACATTATAAAAGAGAATTTTAAAGATATAGAACTGAGAAAATCTGGTACAGGTAATTTAATTGCAAAATATGGAAATACAGGTAAAAAAATTGGTTTTTTTGCACATGTTGATGAAATTGGAGTTGTTATTTCAAAAATTGTTGATGATTGTTTTGCGAGAGTTGAAATGATTGGTGGAGTAGATCCAAGAGTTTTAATTTCAAAAAGAATTTATTTTGTTAAAAATGGAAAAGAGAAAATTGGAGTTATAGGTATGCTTGCTCCACATCTTCAGAATGCTAAAAATAAAAGTAAGTCACCATCATTTGATGAATTGTTTATAGATTTTTCTATTTCTGGAGGCACAAAGGATATAGATGTTGGTGATATGGGGTATATTAAAATGGAATCAAAGGAACTACAAAATGGTGTAATTACCGGAAAATCTCTTGATAATAGAGTGGGAGTTACAGTTCTTTTGAAAGCATTAGATTATTTAAAAGATTTTAAATTTGATGGAGAATTGCATCTTGCATTCAATAAGGGAGAAGAAGTTGGGCTTGTTGGAGCTAAAGGGACAGCATATGATATTTTTCCTGAGTCTGCAATAATAGTAGATGTTACTTTTTCTGAAGACTTACCGGCAAATGTTGAAACGATGTTGTTAGGCAAAGGACCTGCAATTGCAAGAGGATCGGCTATAAACGATGAAGTTTTTGATTTATTAATAAAAATATGTAAAGATGAAAATATAAAACATCAAGTAGAAGTTCTTCCTATGAGAACAGGGACAGAGACTGATGTCGTTCAAATGACAAAAACAGGAGTTAAAACAGGATTGGTATCCGTTCCAATATATAATATGCATAGTCCAGTTGAATGTGTTGATTTAAGTGATATAGATGCATCTTCAAAACTTCTCGCACTTTTTGCTATGAAAGAGGGGAAAAAAAGATGAGAAAATATTTAAAAGAATTAGTTGAAATTCATGGTCCATCTGGAAAAGAAAAAAAGGTAAGAGATTATATAAAAGAAAAAATTGAAGGTAAAATAGATGAAATAAAAGAAGATTGTATGGGTAATTTGATAGTTTTTAAAAAAGGAAATAATCCTCAAAAAAAATTAATGGTTGCTGCACATATGGATGAAGTAGGATTTTTGATTACTAAGATAAACAAAGATGGAACTTTTGGAATTTCTCCAGTAGGAGGTATCGATCCAAGAGTTGTTAAAGCTCAAAGACTTTTAATAAACGGAGAGATAAGTGCGGTAATAAATTCAAAACCTATACATCTTGAAAAAGATACAAGTGCTGTTGCTAATTATTCTGAAATAAAATTATATGCCGGCTTTACAAATGATGAAAATGCGAAGAGTAAAGTTAATCTTGGAGATATGGTTACATTTGATGTCGATTATATTGAAAGTGATGGACATGCTCTTTGTAAAGCTTTTGATGACAGAGCTGGTTGTTCTGTAATGCTTGATACTATAGATTTTTTGTTTGAAAATGATTTGAAACCAGAATATGATACTTATTTTTGTTTTGTAGTTCAAGAAGAAACAGGTCTTAGAGGTAGTGGTTCAGCGGCTGAATATGTTAAGCCAGATGCTGCTTTGATTTTAGAAGGTACGACAGCTGGAGATAATCCTGAAAATGAGCCTGAAAAATGGGCAACTCATATTGGAAATGGTCCGGTTTTAACTTTCATGCATTCTGGAGTTGTATTGGATAAAAAAATATATGAAAACATTGTAAATACAGCTCAAGATTTAAATATAATCTATCAGCATAAAATGAGAACTGCTGGAGGAACTGATGCTGCAAGACTTTCAAGAAGTATGTATGGAATACCTTGTGGAGTTATTTCTGTTCCTTGTAGATATTTACATTCTCCTAATACAATAATAAGTCTTGATGACTATGATGGAGTTGTAAAGCTAGTTAAATCATTAATTTCAGAAGGGAGGATTTTTTAATTATGAAAGAATTAATAAAAAATATAACAGAAATATATTCTCCAAGTGGAAGAGAAGATAAGGTGAGAGAATTTATAATTAATGAAATAAAGGATTATGTTGATGATATAAAAATAGACAAGTTGGGTAATTTAATAGCTATTAAAAAAGGTCAATCAGATAAAACTATATTATTTGATGGACATATGGATGAAATAGGTCTTGTTGTTACTCATATTACAGAAACAGGATTTTTAAAAGTTGATGCTGTTGGTGGAGTAAATCCAACTATTTTATTGGGAACAAGACTTCAATTTAATGGTGTTACAGGTGTTGCTGGAGTTGAAGGAGAAACACTAAAGGAATTAAGAGAAAATAATACATCTTTAAGTATGGATAGTATATTTATAGATATCGGTGCTTCTAACAGAGAAGAAGCTGAGAAAATAGCTCCTATTGGAACATTTGGTACATATGATGCGAATTTTGTTGATCTTGGTAATAGATTGATTTCTAAAGCTATGGATGATAGAATAGCTTGTGCAATTATGATACAAGCTATTAAAGGTATTAAAGATAATAAAAACAATATTATATTTGCATTTACAGTACAAGAAGAGGTTGGTCTTGTGGGAGCAAGTGTTGCAGGTTATGACTATGATATAGATATGGCAATTGCAATAGATGTAACTATGGCTGGAGATACTCCTAAAGGTCTTAAAAGAATATCTATGGAACTTGATAGAGGACCATGTATAAAAGTAAAAGATTCAGCTTCTATAAGCGATAGAGAAGTTGTTGATTTTATTAAGGAAACTGCAATTGAAGAAAAAATCCCTTATCAAATGGAAGTATTGTTATTTGGAGGAACTAATGCAGCTGGATATCAAAAGACTAAAGCAGGAATTCCAGTAAGTACAATATCAATAGCTACAAGATATATACATACACCACATGAAGTTGTTTCATATGAAGATGTTGAAAATACTGTAAAATTAATTCTTGCTATGAGCAAGAAAGATATATAGGTGATAAAATGAATGTTGCTTTAATAGCTCATGATAAGAAAAAATTAGATTTAGTTATGTTTGTTAAAGAGTGGAAACATGTTTTTGGGCAATGTAATCTTTTTGCTACTAAAACTACTGGAACATTGATAGAAGAAAAAATAGGACTCGATATTAAAACATTCAATTCTGGTCCTCTTGGTGGCGATTTAC
The DNA here is from genome assembly GCF_003148465.1 of Oceanotoga teriensis. Classification (NCBI taxonomy): domain Bacteria; kingdom Thermotogati; phylum Thermotogota; class Thermotogae; order Petrotogales; family Petrotogaceae; genus Oceanotoga; species Oceanotoga teriensis. Next base: position 103,777 of record NZ_QGGI01000001.1, on the reverse strand, counting down.
AAATAGGTGCTCTTTTAGTTACTGGAGATATCGATTTTGTTATTTTTTTAAGAGATCCTCTTACAGCTCAACCACATGAACCAGATGTTTCAGCGTTTCTTAGAATTTGTGATGTTCATAATATACCTCTTGCTACTAATGTTGCATCAGCAGAGGCATTAGTTCTTGAAATAGAAAAACATTTGAAAAAATAATGAAATAAATAAAAAGGGATTGATTATAAATCAATCCCTTTATTCATGTATTTTAAAAATATTTTATAAACTATTAAAGCGAGTATTAATTTGAATATATCTAACCAAATAAATGTTGGAACAAGAATTTTTATTGCTAAAAATATATCTATATCTTTATAAACTTTAAAAAAATATATTCCAGTTATATATATTATTATTATTTGAAATATACCAGAAATTAAATTATTAAAATTAAAAAAATAAATAAATGAAGAAATAAAAAATCCAATCAAAAATCCACCTGTTGGTCCAAGTAAAGTACCTATTCCACTATTAAAACCAGAAAAAACAGGCAAACCTAATATACCAAGTATTAAATATATACCTAATATTTTCCATGAGTTTTTTTTCAGGATAAAAGATATTAATAATACACCAAATACTTGAAAAGTAAAGGGTATACCCATTGGTAAAGGAATATAAATCCAAGAAAATAATATCATTAAACATACAAATATAGCATATAAAGAGATTTTTTTACTTTTTATTTTTATCAACTCCGTTTATTTTAAAATAAAAATAGCTGAAAAAGCTGAAGCTAATATAATATATATTGGATCTATTTTAGTAAATATGAAAAAAATAAAAGAAATTGCTGAAATTATAAATGTACTGTATTCTTTATTTAAAAATACAGTTTCGGTAAGACTTATAAGGCTAAATGAAATTAAAAGAACAGTACCTAATTTTAAAGAGTTTAAAAGATTTTTTCTATTTACATTTATCTTTTTTAATATGAATAAGCCAATGTAAAATAATATTATAGGTGGCAATATTAAAAAAATAGTATTTAAAAGTCCTCCTATAAATCCATAAGCACTATAACCAACATAAGTAGCTACGTTAACTGCAACTGGTCCTGGTGTCATTTGAGCAATTGAAACAGCTTCATTGAACTTTTCTAAAGATAATAATCCATTATTAACTATTTCTTCTCTGAAAATCCCAACTGCTGACCATCCACCACCAAATGAAATAAAACCAACTTTAAAGAATATCATTATCATTTTTAACATTTTTTATCACAACCACGATTTTCTTTTATATAAGCAAATAATACTATTGCTACGAAAATAGGGATCATCAAATCTGATTTCATATAAACAATTATTAAAGAAAATATTATTAACATAATTTTATATAAATTCCAGGATTGATTTTTATATAATTTATAAACTAATCCTGATATCATTCCCAAAAGAGCTCCATAAGCACCCCTTAAAAATCTTTGTAGATATATATTATCTTGATATTTCATTATTATACTCGAAGCTAAAACTATTGCAAAAAATGGTGGTATCATAACCCCTAAACTTGCAAAAAGAGCTCCTTTAAATCCATTTAATTTTTTCCCAGTAAGCCAAGATATGTTAAAAGCTATTGGACCTGGTAATGCTTGAGCTATTGTTAGAAGTGTATAAAAATCTTCATCAGACATCCAACCTTTTTTTTCAAGATTTTTTTGTATTACTGGTACCATAGCATAACCACCACCAATAGTTAATGCTGATATTTTGAAAAAGGTTAAGAATAATTTTAACATATAATTTGCTCCTTTAATATTTTAATTTGTCAAAACCTTGGCCATAAACACTTGAAGAATTTGATATAGATATAAAAGCATCAGGATCTATTTGATGGATACTTCTTAATACCCATTGAACTTCTTTTTTTCTAACTATTACAAGTATAACTTCTTTTTCATTTTTAGTATACCAACCTTTAGCTTTTAAAAGAGTAATACCTCTTTTAATCTCTTCGCTTATTTTATTTGAAACTTCATCATACTTATCTGAAATGATAAGAATTTGAGAAGTTTGCTTTCTTCCTTCTAATATCATGTCTATTGTATATGCAGCTATTGCCATAGTTACAAAACCATATATCATAGTTTCAACAGATCTAAAAACTATATAAGAACTTCCAATTATAATTAAATCTAAAATAAAAAAAACTTTTCCAGGGGATATATCTTTATAATGAGTTATAATCATTGTTATTAGATCTGTCCCACCTGTACTTGCACCTTCATAAAAATAAATTCCTACTCCTGCTCCAGATAAAAATCCTCCAATAACTGTAGCCATAAAAGAGTCTTTTACTAAAGGTTCTTTTATAAAACCTTGTAATAAAAATACAAAAAAAGCAGATAAAAATATTCCATATAAAGTTTTGAACCCAAATTTAGCTCCAACTATTTTAACGCTTATAATTATTAAAATAGTATTTAAGACAGCTATAGATATCCCTACAGGAATTTTAGTTGCATAGTATATTATAGTTGAAAGCCCTGTAAAACCACCACCAACGATTTTGGAAGGAATTAAGAAACCTGCCCAACCAAATGAGTTTACAAATATACCTAAAGTTATTATAAAATAACTCCAAAATTTTTTATTTTTTTGTACCATAAAATCCCTCCGAATTATGTTATCATATTTATGTAAACTATTTTTATTTATATATTGGAATTTCAAGAAAATAAAGAGGAGTGATAATATTGAAAAAAGTAGCATTTACTTATAGGATACCAGAAAAAGGAATTAATTTTTTGAAAAATAAATATGAAGTTTGGGTAAATAATGAAAATAGACAACTCACAAAAAATGAACTTATTAATATTTTTGAAGAAAATGATGCTGTAGTTACTTTGTTATCTGATAAAATAGATAGTGATATTTTGAGATCTAAAAAAAATAGAGTAAAAATAATATCAAATTATGCTGTTGGATATAATAATATCGACGTAAAAACAGCCAAAGAATTGGGAATAAAAGTTACAAATACTCCCGATGTTTTAACAAATGCAACAGCTGATTTAGCTTGGGCTTTACTTATGTCAATTTCAAGAAGAATAGTAGAATCTGATAAATTTGTTAGAGAAGGAAAATTTAAAGGTTGGGAACCTGAATTATTTTTAGGTAGTAATTTAGTTGGAAAAAAATTAGGAGTTATAGGCTTTGGGAGAATTGGAAGAGCTTTTGCTAAGAGAGCTAAAGGATTTGATATGGAAGTATTTTATTATAAAAGAAAAAGACTTGATGATGATACAGAAAGATCTTTAGAAGTGTTATATTCAGATATTGATTATATAATGAGAGAATGTGATTTTATAAGTCTTCATATGCCTTTAACTGAAGATACGCATCATATTATAAACAAAAGAAGATTGGATATGATGAAAAAAAATTCTTATATAATAAATACTGCAAGAGGTGCAATAATAGATGAAAAAGCTCTATTCGAAAAATTAAAAAATAATGAAATTAGCGGAGCAGGTTTAGATGTATATGAATTTGAACCTAATCTTACAGAAGGATTGAAAAAATTAAATAATGTTGTTTTAGCACCACATATAGGATCTGCAACCGTTGAAACTAGAAATGAAATGTCATTAATGGTCGCAAAAGATATAGATCTTTTATTATCTGATAAAAAACCAATAAATGAAGTTGTATAAATCAAGAGGATATCAATTAAGATATCCTTTTTTTGTTATGTAATATTTACAAGAAAAAAAGTAAAAAAATACATATAAATTCATTTATGATGATAAAATATAGAAGGATTATTAAAGGGAGGTATAAAAAATAATATATAAAAAAGTTGATTTAAATGATTTTAAAAATATAGCTAAAAAACTTTCTTTGAAGATAAAAAAGGGCGATAAAATTCTGCTTTTTGGAGAATTAGGTGCAGGTAAAACAACATTTTCACAATTTTTAATAAAAAATATATTAAAAGAAATAGATTATGTTTCGAGTCCAACTTTTTCTATAATGAATGAATATGGTGAGGATATCAAAATATATCATGCTGATTTGTACAGGATTGCTGATCCTTATGAAATAGAATATATAGATCTTTTTAATGATGAAGAGGGTATTTACCTTATAGAATGGGCTGAATATTTAGATTATTTAACCCCAAAAAATAGATTAGAAATAAAAATAAAATATAATGAAGATATTAAATATAGAGATATAGAAATAAATTATATAGGAAATGAATATGATGAGAAATTTCAGGAGGAATTAATATGAAAATAGGAATTTTTGGATTACCAATGAGTGGAAAAACAACTATTTTTTCTTTATTAACAGATACACCATATGATGGATCTTATAAAGTTAACTCAGAAGAAAAAAGAGCTTTTATAAGAGATGAAAGAATAGAAAAACTTTCAGAAATATATCAACCCAAAAAAACTACGTATGCTGAACTTGATTTTGTTGATATACCAAGTTTTGATTCTTCTTCAGATCAAAAAGAAAAAAGTAGAATATTACAAATGATTCAAAATGTTGATTCTATGATACTTGTAATAAGAGCTTTTGAAAATGATGAAGTTCCATATCCAGATAATAATGAAACTCCATTAAAACAATTAAATACTTTAATTGCAGAACTTATAATAAGAGATATAGAAGTTGTTGAGAATAGGTTGGCAAGACTTGAAATTTCAATAAAGAAAAATAAAGCATCTAAAGATGAGATAAAAGAAAATGAAATTTTAGAAGGAATTAAGAATCTTTTAATGGAAGAAAAATTTGCAAGTAACTATGAATTAAATGAAGAAGAAAAAAAATTAATAAGTTCATTGTCTTTATTTACTTTAAAACCAATAATAGCTGTTGTGAATATTGATGAAAATCAACATGATTCTGATGATTACTCTCAAAAAGAAGAATTAATATCTACTTGTAAAGACAATAATTTTGCTTATATAGACATATCTGGAAAAATAGAATCTGATCTTGTAGAACTTAATGAAGATGAAAGAAAAATGTTTATGGAAGAGCTCAATATAGAAAGACCAGGTATATCAAGATTATCAAAGGTAGTTTATGATCATATAGGTTTAATTTCTTATTTTACTGTTGGTAAAGATGAAGTTAGAGCTTGGACTATAAAAAAAGGGACTAATATGAAAAAAGCTGCTGGAGCAATACATTCTGCTTTAGAAAAAGGTTTTATAAAAGCTGAAGTTATCAAATATGAAGATTTAATAGTAGCTGGAAATGATGAAGAAGCTAGAAAACGAGGATTAAGTAGGCTTGCTGGAAAAGATGAAATTGTAGAAGATGGTAATATAATGGAGATAAGGGCGAATAGTTAATGTCTATTCAAAGAATAATTAATGTTTTGAATGAAAAAGATTATTATGAACATGTAAAAAGAATGAAAAAAATATTTAATCTTGCAAGTTTTTATATAAAAAAGCCTAAAGAACTTGATAATAGAAGAATGTTTTGGATATACAGAGTTCTTGGAAATGATGCGGAAAGAAAAATACCAAGAAAACATTTAAATGATTTTCAATTTTTAGTGATGCATGTTTTAAAAAAACCAACCGAAAATAGATTTGAAGATATAAAAAAACATTATAATTTAAAAGATGAAACCTTACAGAATATAAAATTTTTAATATATCCAGATAAATTTCCGCCTGGTAAATATAATGAAGGTTTAAAAAAATATGATGTAGAATTTTATGATTCAAAAATTATTTTAAAAAAATTAAAATTTAAAGATTATAGGGATCTATATTATTTGATGACATATTTTCCAATAGATTCTAAAAGTCCTTTTATTCAAAATATTCTTGATGAAATTTTAGGATTAAACCCTTTATTATCTAAAAAATCATATTATATTAAAATTAAAGAAATATATAAAAGTTTAAATAATTATGAAAAACAAATGATTAATATACATTTAAAAAGTTATTCGTATTATCATTATAAACTTATAAATTCAAATCCAAGAGGAATTATTATAGATGGAAGTAATATAATAAGATTTGAAAATAATAATAAAATTAAAACATTAATAGATTTAATTGATAATTTATATATAAATGAATATGCTTTTTTTCCATGCATAATAGTTTTTGATAAAAATATAGAATATATCTTAAATTATGAAGATAGAGATATTTTAAGAGAATTAAGTAATTCAAAAAGAGTTTATTATAATTCACCGGCAGATGAACTTATAATATATATATCAAATAAATTAAAATATAATATTGTATCTAATGATAAATTTTCGGAATATGAATTTGATAATAATCTGTTGTATGAAATTGGGAGGTTTATAGATGTATAGAATAGAAGAGTATGATTATTATCTTCCTCAGGAACAAATAGCACAAGATCCAGTTGAACCAAGAGATTCTTCTAAATTAATGATTTTAGATAGAGAAAAAAAAACAATTGAACATAAAATTTTCAGAGAAATAATAGATTATTTAAATCCTAAAGATCTTTTAATTGTGAACAATACTAAAGTTATACCTGCAAGAATATACGGAAAAAAATCAACTGGTGCAAAAATTGAAATATTATTGCTTGAAAAAATTGGAGAAGGAAATAAATGGAAATCTCTTGTAAAACCTGGTGGAAAAATAAAATTAGGAAATGAATTAATATTTTCAAATAAATTAAAAGCTAAAGTAATAAAGCATTATGATGATGGAGCAAGATTGTTAGAATTTTATGGTGAAAATATATGGGATGAAATTAATAAAATTGGAGAAACTCCATTACCACCTTATATTCATAAAAAACTTGAAGATAATAATAGATATCAAACTAATTATGCAAAAATTGAAGGAGCTGTTGCAGCTCCAACTGCTGGATTGCATTTTACAAAAGAATTATTAGATAAAATAAGTAAAAAAGGTATAGACCTTGAAGAAGTAACTTTACATGTTGGACTTGGAACGTTTAGACCCGTTAATGAAGAGGACATAAGGAATCATCAAATACATGAAGAGTACTATTCTATATCTGAAGATGTTAAAAACAAAATAGAAGAAACTAAAAAAAATGGTGGAAGAATAATAGCTGTTGGGACAACAGTAGTGAGGACATTAGAATCATATGCATTAAATAAAAAACTTTCAGGAAAAACGAATATATACATATATCCACCGTATAATTTTAAAATTGTAGATGGACTAATAACTAACTTTCATCTTCCTAAGTCATCTTTATTAATGCTTGTAAGTGCTTTTAATGGTCATCAATTTACTATGAAATCATATAAAGAAGCTGTAGAAAAAAATTATAGATTTTTTTCTTTCGGTGATGCAATGTTTATAAAATAGGGGGGAATAAAAATGTCTTTATGGGGAAAGGTTTTTCAAAAATTTAATCCAATAACAGAAATAATAAATCATGCAAGAATAATTGAAAATGCTTCTGATTACTTACCAGAATTATTTAGAAAGTATCTTGAACATGAAGATATAACTAATATAGTAAATGTAATAGATTCTCTTGAAGATGAAGCAGATGAAATAAAAAGAAATATACGCCAAAACTTAAAAAGAGGCTATATGTATAGATTTGAAAGGGTAGATCTATTAGATTATATAGAAATTCAAGATAAAATAGCTGATAGTTTTGAAGATATAGGACGTTTAATGCTTTTAAATGAAGTTGAAATTACTCCAGAAGCAAAGGCTAAAATCTTTTCTATAGTTGAAGAAGTTGAAAAGATGATAGATTTATTTAAAAAATCTGTAAAATTTTTAGAAGAAGTTATAGATTCTGATTTTTCAAAAGAAAAATTAGAGGCCCATTTTAAAGATATAACAGAAATAAAATGGTATGAAAAAGATATTGATAGTAAAATATTTGAATTTGGGAAATGGCTTTTTTCACAAAAAAATGATATGAATCCTGTTGATATATTTTTCTTAAGACAAATTATTTTAATTTTATCAGAAATAGCCGATACATGCCAAAATGTTAGTGACAGAATATTTATTCTAATAAATGGATAACGGGAGTGATTTTAATTGAATGTGACCCTGGTTCTTGGATTGTTGATAGGTTTTGGAATGTCTTTAGCTATAGGTGCAAATGATGTAGCCAATTCTATGGCTACTGCAGTGGGAGCGAAAGCTATTACACCCAAACAAGCTGTTTTTATAGCAGGTATTTTAGAATTTGCAGGTGCAACTTTTTTTGGGAGTCAAGTTACAGAGACAATAAGAAAAGGTATTGTTAATATTGAATTGTTAAAAGATCCTAACATTGTAATTATTGGATCTATGGCAGCGTTAATAGGAGCAACTCTATGGCTTGTAACAGCAACTATTTTCTCTTGGCCTGTGTCTACGACTCATTCAATAGTAGGTGGAATGGTTGGTTATGGTATAGCTGCTGGTGGTTTTGGGGCTGTACATTGGTCTAAAGTTCTTACTATAACAGTTAGTTGGTTAGTAGCCCCTGTATTAGGCCTTATTATGTCATTTGTTCTATTTAAAATAATTTCTAAAACAACTCTTCATGGTAAAAACCTCGAAAAAAAGATAAAAATATGGATTCCTGTATACTTAGCTTTGACCTTTTTTATAATATCTCTCTCTTTTATATTGAAAGCTTTACATCTTTCAATAACTTTAAAAGCACTTCTTTATGCGATTTTGCTTGGAACTGCTGGAGGTATTATAGCATTTTTGATAATTATTATTAAAAATAAAAGGGAAATAAAAAATCCTGAAATGTTTGTAGAAAAAATGTTTAGAAAAGCTCAGGTTGTTACTTCATGTTATGTTGCTTTAGCTCATGGTGCAAATGATGTTGCGAATGCTATTGGGCCGGTTGCTGCTATTTATGCTGCTTCAATTTCTGGAACAGTTGGATCAGAAGTTGAAATACCAAGGTTTATACTAGCCTTTGGTGGAATAGGAATTGCATTAGGTGTTGCAATTTGGGGAAAAAGAGTTATGAAAACAGTTGGAAGTGATATAACAGAATTAAATAATTCGAGAGGATTTACAATTGATTTTGCAACTGCAACAACAGTTCTTGGAGCCTCAAATTTAGGTATGCCTGTTTCTTCAACACATACAGTTGTTGGTTCTGTAATAGGTATAGGTCTTGCAAGGGGTGTAGGATCTATAAATACTGGTATAATTAAAGAAATATTTATGTCATGGGTATTAACTGTTCCTGCTTCTGCTATTGTTGGATTTTTAATGTTTCATTTATTAAACTTTATTTTTTAATATGTTATAATTTTTTTGAGGGGAAAAAAGTAGGGGAGATAAATGAAATATGATATAATTAGTATTTTAAACCAAAATGAATTTTATATCGACTATATAGTTTATTTTGAAGAAAAACTTTATAGAATGAGGAAGTTGGAATCTTTTCACTTTTTAAATCTTGATATAATTTCAAAATTTGAAGGTAATTTTAAAAGTCTAAAAGAATATGGTTTAATATATCCAGAAAAGATAAATTTAAAAAGTAAAAAACCTGAACTTTTCTATATATATAGAGAAGAAAATAATTTATTCTGTCAAAAAAGTGAAAAAGCTATAGTTGATTCTATAGCTTATTTTTTCTATATTTTAGATGATTTAGTACATTTTAGTAATTTTATTCCGAATTATATAAATTTGGACGATTTTTTTATAGACCATAATAAAAATTTTTATTTTTTTGCACCAATTTTAAGAAATATCTCTAATGAAAAGATATTTCTCATTAAAGAACAGTTTGAAGATAATTTAATAAGTTCATTAATAGAATTTATTAAATATTTAAATTTTAATATAAAGTTAAATAGTATTCAAAAACTTTTTAGAGATATAGAAGATAAAAAAAATATAAGTTGTGTATCTCAATTTAAAAATTATTTTCAAATAAAAAATAAAAGAAAATTCAAAAAAGTTCAATTTACTGGAAGAAAAGAGCTCCTTGAAGAACTTTATCAAAAAGTAAATTCTAATGAAAACTTACTTCAAGAAATACTATTTTGGGGTGAACAAAGAACAGGAAAGACGACTATATTGAATTTAATAATTAAAAAATTAAAATTTCAAAAAAATTTTAAAGTTTTAAATGTAAAAAAATATGAAGATATTTTTTATTTTTTTGGTTCTGAAAAAAATGATTTATTAGATCTTATAAATCGATTGAAAGATTTATCTAAAGAAAATAAATATTTAATTATTATAGATGAATATCAAAATAAAAGAAAAAAAATAGATGAAATAATTGATATAATAAAAAAAAGTAATTTAAAAATTCCTATAAATATAATTTATGTAACTCATGGAGAAATTTCAAATAAAAAATTTGATATGAACTATAATATATCAGGATTAAGTTTAAAAGAGACTTATAATTTATTATCGACTATGACTGATAATAAATTCTTAAATGAAAATAGTTATTTTTCAAAAGAACTTTATAATTATTCAAAAGGATATCCAGGAATTATCATAAAAACGATGACTGATTTGTATAATAGTAATATACTTAGATATGATGATTATGAAAACAAATGGATTATAAAAGATAAATTTATTTTTGACAAAAATATAGATGTAAATTTCTCTCTTTTAAAAGTATTGGATAAAATAAGTTTAGAAGAATTAAAGTATATATCTATACTCGGATATACATTTTCTATAATGAGTTTAAAAAAATTAGAAAAAATTTTATCGAAAAGATTTAATATTAATATTTTTTTAAATTATGAAATAATACAATTGGAAAATGGAGTTTATAGGTTTTTTAATATGAAATATAGAGATTACTTTTATTCTAAATTAGAAAAAGAAATAAAATTAAAAATTCATAATGATATGTATTTATTAGAAAATGATTTTGAGCTTTCTATATGGCATCTTGAGCAAATAAACCGAAAAGAAAAAATTGTCGCTGAATATACAAAAAAAATAAAAAAATACTATTTTGATTGGAATAATCTTGAGTTAATAAAACCTTATTTTAAAGAAATTGTTGATAATGGTTATTATAATGAAACAGCTATTTGTATATATGTTGATTATATGATTTACTCAGAGAATTTTGTAGAAGCAAAAAAATATATAAATAAATTAAAAAGCAATTTCACAAAATATTATAAACTAAAATTTTATTCAGAAATAGATCCGGATATAGCAATAATAGAATTAAAAAATGAATTTGCTAATAAATCTATCACAGACTATCAGAAAATTTTATATTTAGAAATTCTTTTGAAAGCTAATATAAATAAAAATAATTCTTCAATAAATAAAAATATTTTTAAAAAAATAAAAAAAATATATCAAAATAATTCTAAAAATAATAATTTCACAAGATCTTATATAAGATCGCTAATAAATTTATCTGATTATTATTCTTATGATAAAATAAATTGTTTAAAGCATTTAAATGAAGCATTAAATATTTCAAATATATTGAAAGAAAATAAATATAAGGGTATAATAATATTAAAAATGACAAGATTTCAAATAGAAAATCCTGCATATTACGATTCTTTAATAGAAGATTCTATTGGGATATTTAGAAATTCTAATGATTTAAGTAAATTTCCAGAAATATATTTTAATAAAGCCTATATAAGTCTTTATAAAGGAAATATAGATGATTTTTTTTATAATGTTAATGAAAGTCTAAAATTTTCAAGAATTATAAATAATAGAATAGTTGAAATACAATGTTATTCTTTAAAAGCTTTTTATTATTTTTATAGCGAAGATGAAGATAATTTTTATTTTGAAATTAGAAAAATAAAATATTATAAAAATTTAATTTCATTAAAAGAAAAAGATAAACAGACTTATTATATTTTTTATTTAGAGTTATTAAATAGTATATATAAAAGAGATAAAAAAGTGAATATAAATAATTTTGATTATTATATAAATGAAAAATATAGTTTCTTTAAAAATATTTGGGAGATATATACTAGTGAAGATGAAAATAAAATATATAAGAATTTCGTAAATACATGTAATGGAGATGTAAATATAGAAGAAAGTATATTTCTTTTATATTATAAATTTATAAATATAAAAGAAGATAATTTCGTATATAATATTGAAAAAGTCATAAAAAATTTTAAAGAAAATGGTTACAAATTAAGTTTAGCATTAGTTTATGAAGGTCTTTCAAATTTTTATAAAGTAAAAAAAGATACTTTAAGAGCTTTTAAATATTATAGATTATCTGTTTTAGCCTATAAAAATATGGGGATGAGTTTTAAAATTAATATTTTGAGTAGAAATTTTGTTGATTTTATTGAAAATGTAAATGAATCATTAAAATATAATATAAATTATAATGAAATAAAGGATCTAAAATTTTATGATGATCTTATAAATATATCAACTAAAATAATATCTATGGATAATGTGCAAGAAATATTAGATGCTATTTTAAATTTTATTAAGAAAAAATTTCCAATATCAGATATTTATATAAAAGTAGATACAGAAATTTTTGAAGCACAATCTACAACTTCTTATGAAATGCTTATTCCAAATAATGAAAAATTATCTATAACACCATTTGAAATATTTTTTATTTCAAATTATAAAGATTATTCAATTAAATATTATTTAAAAAATGAAAATTTACTTTTAAATCTTAAAATATTTGAAAATATATTTGATACTTTAATAATATTAGATGATTATTTATCGGGTACTTTGAACAGGATTATTCATCAACAAAATTCTATTCAAGATTATTTAACAGGGGCTTATAGTAGAAGGTATTTATATTTAAGATTAAAAGAAGAATTTATAAAAGCAAAAAGAGAAGAACTACCTTTATCTTTAATAATGTTAGATATAGATGATTTTAAAAAAATAAATGATACATATGGACATAAAAAAGGTGATGAAATATTAAAAGCTATAGTAAGAGATTTAAATATGAATCTTAGAATAACTGATATAATTGGTAGATACGGTGGAGAAGAGTTTATAATAATCTTACCAAAAACAGATATAGTTTTAGCATATGATATAGCTGAAAGACTTAGGAAATCTATAAATGAAAGAGTTAGTCTATGTTATGGATTTGAAGTATCGGCTTCATTTGGAATTTCAACTAAGAAAAATTGTGAAAATATAGATGATTATAGAGTATTGATAGAAAGAGCAGATATTGCAAGTTATATTTCTAAAAGTAGAGGGAAAAATACAGTAAGTATATTTTCAAAAAATAAAGATTTTTCAGAAATTGACGATATATAAATGATAGATCTTATTTTTAAATAATCCAAGGAGGGGTTAATATGGAAATCAGGGATGTTTCTATGAATAATTATCAGAAATATGATAATAAAATTAACAAAACACCCATTCAAAAAGATGAAATTGGAAAATATACCAAAAATCAAGAAAAAAATTCTGAAAACAATTCATCTTTAAAAGATATCACAAATATACTTCAAAAAAAGCTCGATAAAATTCAGAAAATTTTTAATTCTGAAGCAAAATTTGAAGTTAATGATGATGTTGATATGGTTGTTGTAAAGATTGTTGATAAGGATACTAAAGAAGTTATAAGACAGATACCACCTGAAACTTCTATAAAACTTGCCAAAGCATTAAATGATTTAGAAGGAATTCTTTTTGATGAGCAAGCATAAATAAAAAGCGAATTATTAAATTCGCTTTTTATTCTACAAGTTGTGTAATTCATTTATTGTTAAAATATCATTTAAATGTGATTTGACTTCTTTAAAAGAAGAAAGTTTTGATAGATTACTTCTTAATTCTTTTGAACCTTTTATACCTTTAGTATATCCAACTAAAAATTTTTTAAATCTGTCTACACCATTTTTTTCATTTTTTGAATCTAATATCAAAGAATCTAAATGTTTTAAACATAATTCAAATTTTTCATGGATATTTGGAATTTTATTTTCAAAAATCCAAGGGTTTCCTATTGCACCTCTTGCGATTATTATAAAATCAGTTTTAATTTCATTTAAATAATAATCTATATCTTCTTTTTCAAATATATCTCCAGAACCGCCTATAAGTATTTTAGATTTTTCTTTTATATTTGGGAAAAAATCTCTTCTTGCAATTCCTTTATAAAATTCTTCTCTTGTTCTTCCGTGTATTATTAAATAATCCGCACCAGCATCTTCTACTTTTTTTTGTATTTCATCTAAAATAAAACTATCATAACCGATTCTTACTTTTACTCCTACTGGAATGCTAACCTTCTTTTTTATAGAGAATATTATATTTGATAAATTATCTAAATCTTTTAATAATGCTGAACCAGCACCTCTTTTAACAACTTTTTTTACTGGACAGCCGGCATTTATATCTATCCAATCACCGTAATTTTCAACTATTTTAGCAGCATCTGACATTACAGATGGAGAATTTCCAAATAATTGGATTCCAATATTTTTTTCATCTTCATGTGGTAAAAGTTTGAAAGTTGGTTTTATATTTTTTATTATAGCATCTGAGGATATCATTTCTGTGATTGTAAATTCAGCTCCATGATCTACACAGATTTTTCTGAATATATAATCACTATAATCTGCCATTGGTGCAAGCCCTTTTTTGTTAATTAAATCCATTTTATAACTCCTTAAGTCCTAAATTAGGTATAGCATCTAAATTTAAATCTGAAAATTGATTTCTTATAAATTTTTCATATCCTGCTCTTGCTATCATAGCGGCATTATCTGTACAATATTTCAGATTTGGATAATAAATATTTATATTTTTTATTCCATCAAATTTAGATCTCAATAAAGAATTAGCTGCAACACCACCGGCTATAACTACTTTTTTAACTCCAGAATCATTTGAATATTTAACAACTTTATGTACAAGGGTATCTATTAGAGATTCTTGAAATGAACAAGCAATATCTTCGATATTTGCTTGACTATGTTCTTTTAAAAAATATAATACAGAAGTTTTTAATCCAGAAAAAGAAAAATCATAACCATTATTATATAATGGTTTAGGAAATTTATATATATTTTTACCCATTTTTGCCAGTCTATCTATTACGGGTCCACCTGGATAACCTGTATTCATCATTTTAGAAACTTTATCAAAAGCTTCTCCAGCAGCATCATCTCTAGTTTTCCCAATTATTTCAAAATCCATATAATCTTTTGCATGTATTATCATTGTATGGCCACCAGAAACTAATAAAACAATAAAAGGTGGTTTTAAGTCTTTAAAAGCTAAAAAATTTGCATAAATATGACCCATTAAATGATTAACTCCTATTAAAGGTTTATTTAAAGAAAAACTTAAAGATTTAGCAAAATTTAAACCCATAAGTAAAGAGCCTACTAATCCAGGACCATAAGTAACTGCAATTGCATCTATATCATCATATTTAATATTTGCTTTTTGAAATACTTCTTTTGTTATTTTATATAAAAAATCTATATGTTTTCTTGAAGCTACTTCTGGTACTACACCACCAAAAATTTTATGTATATCTATTTGAGAGATGATTATATCAGATAATATTTCGTGTTTTCCTTTTAATAAAGCTACAGATGTTTCATCGCAGGATGTTTCAATTCCTAATATTATAGGTTCCATATGATCACCTCAAGCAGATTTTTTCTTTATTAATATAGCTTGTTTTTCATTCTTTACAACATTTTCATCTATTATTATTTTATCAATTTCATCTTTTATATCTGGTGCATCATACATTATATCAATCATAACTTCTTCAAAAACACTTTTTAAGGCTCTTGCACCAGTGCCTCTTTTTAAAGCTGTTTTTGCGATTTCTATTAATGCATCATCTGTAAATTCTATTTCTATATCATCTAAATCCAACATTTTTGTATATTGTTTTAAAATGGCATTTTTTGGTTCTTTAATTATTCTAACTAAATCATTTTCATTTAAATCACCTAAAGTACTCAAAACAGGAAATCTTCCTACAAATTCTGGAATCAATCCAAAATGAACTAAATCATCAGGTGTTGCCATAGATAAAAATTCACCATCTCTTAAGGCTTTCTTTGATTTTATATCTGCACCAAAACCCATTGTTGATGATTGTGTTCTTTTTTTAATAATATCTACAAGACCATCAAAAGCTCCACCTGCTATAAATAATATATTTGAAGTATCAACTTTTATGAACTCTTGATAAGGATGTTTTCTACCACCTTGAGGGGGAATATTAGCAACAGTACCTTCTACTATCTTTAACAAGGCTTGTTGAACTCCTTCACCTGAAACATCTCTTGTTATTGAAGGATTTGGTGATTTTCTTGTTATTTTATCGATTTCATCTATATATATTATTCCTTTTTGAGCTTTTTCAACATCGAAGTTAGCCGATTGTAAGAGTCTTAAAATAATATTTTCAACATCATCTCCAACATATCCTGCTTCTGTTAATGGAGTTGCATCAGCAATTGCAAAAGGAACATCTAAAATTCTTGCTAAGGTTTGAGCTATTAAAGTTTTTCCAGTTCCAGTAGGGCCAACCATTAAAACATTTGATTTATCTATTTCAATGTCTTCAAAGCTTTTTCCCGTAGCAATTCTTTTATAATGATTATAAACAGCAACAGAAATTATTTTTTTAGCTTTATCTTGACCGACTATATATTTGTCAAGTTCTGATTTTATTAGTTTTGGTGTTGGAATATCATTTAAGTTTTTAATATCTTTTTTTGTCTCTTTATTTAAATTATCTTCTATTAGATCACCAAAAAGATCTATACATTCATCACATATATATATTCCATTTGGACCAGCTATTAATGCATTTACTTCTTCTTGAGATTTTCCACAAAAAGAGCAATATTTTTCTTTCATAAAAATTCCTCCTATTAAAATAATCGCATCTTATATTTTATCATTTTATATAAAAATCAATATAACATTTTAATTACAAAAAAAGGGCTATATAAAGCCCTTTTTATAATAATTTTATAATAAACTCATATATCTTTCACCAGAATCACAAGCTATTGTTAATATTCTTCTATTATCTCCGAGTTTTTTCAATAATTTTATAGCTGCAGCTACATTAGCACCAGATGAAATACCGACAAATAAACCTTCTTCTTTTGCTAATCTTTTTTGATATTCTAAGGCTTCATCACTTTCTATTTTTATTATTTCATCTAAAATCTCTAAATTTAAATTTTTAGGAATAAAACCAGCACCAATACCTTGTATTTTATGTTTTCCAGGATTTCCGCCTGATAATACAGCTGATTCATAAGGTTCAACAGCACTTATATTTATGCATTCTCCAAAGAAATTTCTGAGTACTTTACCGATTCCTGAAATAGTTCCGCCAGTTCCAACACCTGCAACAAAGCCATCTAAATTGAAATCCATTTGTTTTAGTATTTCAGGACCAGTTGTAATTTCATGTGCTTTTGGATTTGCTGGATTTTCAAATTGATTCGGCATAAAAGCATTTAATTCATTTTTAATTTCTAAAGCTTTTTCAATTGATCCTTTCATACCTTTTTCAGCAGGAGTTAATACTAATTTCGCTCCAAGTAATTCCAAAACTTTTCTTCTTTCAAGACTCATACTTTCAGGCATAGTTAAAATAACTTCATATCCTTTACTTATTCCAATAGAAGCCAATGCAATTCCAGTATTACCGCTTGTTGGCTCTACAATTATTTTTTGATGAGGACCTAAAAAACCATTTTTCTCAGCATCTTGAATCATAAAAAATGCTGGTCTATCTTTAACACTTCCAGCAGGATTATTTTTTTCAAGTTTTATAAAAATTTGGCCTTTTTTTACAATATTAGATAAAGTAATTATAGGGGTATTTCCTATAGCTGTATATATCATATTTAATTCCTCCTTATATTATGAAGTCGGCATTTGAAATTTTATCATTTAAATACATTACAGAATTTGAAGTACAATTAATTTTTTTGATTTTTGCAGGAATTCCAACAGCTAGAGATTTTGGAGGAATATCCATCAATACAACAGAGTTAGAACCTATTATTGAACCATTTCCTACAAAAATAGGTCCTAAAATTTTTGCTCCAGATCCCAACATAACATCTTTTCCTATTTCTGGATGTCTTTTACCTTTTACAACTTTTTTAGAACCAAGAGTTACTCCATGATATATTAAAGTTCCTTCACCAACTTTAGCAGTTTCACCAATTACTATTCCAAAACCATGATCTATTACTATTCCAGCCTCTAATTCAGCTGCTGGATGAATTTCCATTGAATAAAGAATTTTTCCAAAAATATGGATTAAATAAGATATAAAATATAATTTATATTTATAGAAAAAATGTGAAAATCTATAATTTAATAGGCCATGAAATGCTGTTGAAGTAAAAAAAACTTTTGCTTTTGAACTTGCTGTTGGATCTTTTTTTAAATACATTGAAAGATCTTTATTGGCATTTTGAAATATTTTAAAGAAATCTTTTATAAAATTAAACAATTTAATTCCCCCTTGGAATTAGTATAAAAAAAGTCGGAATTATATAATAAAAACAAGTTGCTAATTGCAACCTGTTTTTATTATATACTATAAATTTTTCATTTCAACTATTTTAGATTAAGAAATTTTAAACTTTTTTTCAAAAGTAATTTATCATTAAATAACCAATTTAATTTCTTCAATAAACATTATAGCTATAAAGTCATTTTTATCTTTTATCATTATTCTATCCTCATAAAAAAACAAAGTTATTTTACCTTTCATTCTTGATAAATAGGATCTTAATTTTCTTATATGAATTTTAATTAAATATTGATTTATAGTTGAATAAGGTAGTTTCCAAGATATATTTGAATCATTTTCTTTTTTATATAAAAAACTATGATCTTGTTTAAAAATTAAATAGGATATATTATTTTTTGAAAAAGATATATAAAATTTATCAAGAGCTTTTTTTAAGTGTGTTGGATCTATTTGCAATTTTTCTAAAATAGATTTTGAAAAGTTTATTTTTAAAAAATCATTTTCTTTAGAACATATATTCATTATCAATCCTGGGGCATATATCAATAAAGTTTCATTTTTATAACCAATTGCAATATTATTATTTTTATTTAATTTTTTTAATGATTTTACTATATGCCTTGCACTTGTAAAAGGAATTTTTATGTTTATTTCTTGATTAAAATCTTTTATCGAAGATTGTAAAATGTAAAATTGATTCTGATATCTAAAATTCAACAAATTTTTATCAGTATATATTTCTATAAAATCATCTTCATTAGCGGAAACAGATACATAATCAAGTGTGTTATAAAAATCTTTTATATTCAAAGTTTTTAAAGGAGTAAATTCTTTTAAAATATAAGGAATTTCTTCTTCTTTTTGAATTTGTGCAGATAATGTCATATCATCATATTCTATCTCTAATTTGTCTTCTAATATACTTAATTTTACTATTGAATTTTTTTGATTTTTGCTTCCCCTTAATAAACCTTTTAAATATCTTATTGGAATTATTGATACCCCATCAAAAGGTAAAAAATCTCTTGAAAAGTTCATCAACATTTTTGCACATCCATCACTGGCATAAACTTTTAAACCTTTATCATAAAAAAAAGTAACTTTTCTATGAGAAGGTTCAGTTGTACCACAAAAAGAGTCCACAAATTCAGTTAATTTTTTTAATTGTTTTAAACTTATAAAACCTTCCATTATATACCACCGAATAAAGACATTTGATTTTTATCTGGTAATCCATCTAATATTTTCATGTCTTTTAAAGTTTCTATATTAGATTTATTTACACCAGTTCTTGAAATTAATTCTTCTATAGATTGAAATTCACCTTTATTTCTTGCTACAATTACGCTTTTAGCAGCTTTTTCACCTAAATTAGGAATTTTTATAAAAGGAATTATTAAGCTTTTACCATCTATTAAAAATTTTTTAGAATCTGATCTATAAAGATCAACGTTTTTAAATGAAAATCCTCTTAACAGCATTTCTAAAGCTATTTCTAAAACAGTTCTTTCATTTTTTTTCTTTACATCTAATTCCATACTTCTAAGTTCCATTAATCTTCTTTTTATAGAATCCTTTCCTTTTATTATTACTTCAAGATTAAATTCATCGCCTTTTACACTAAAATAAGTTGCATAAAATGCTAAAGGTTTGTGTACTTTAAACCAAGCAATTCTAAAAGCCATGGAAACATAAGCAGCAGCATGTGCTTTAGGAAACAAATATTTAATTTTTTTACAAGAATTTAAAAACCATTCAGGTACTTTTACATTTTTCATAAGTTCTTCATCTTCAGGGGTTAAACCTTTTCCTTTTCTAACTTTTTCCATTATGAAGAAAGATTTCTTTGGATCTGCACCTTTTAATATTAAATAATTCATTATATCGTCTCTACAAGCTATTACATCATTTAGAGTTGCAATTCCATCATCTATATAATTTTTTGCATTTCCTGACCAAACATCAGTACCATGTGATAACCCTGAGATTCTAACGAGTTCAGCGAATGTTTTTGGCCTAGTATCTTCAAGCATTCTTCGAACAAAATTTGTTCCAAATTCAGGGATTCCAAGAGAACCAACAGTCGTATTTAATTCGTTTTTTAAATCTATATTTAAGGTTTGAGTTGATGAGAATATACTCATAGTTTTTTTATCATCCATGGGAATATCAAATGGAGATATTCCTGTCAGATCAGTCAACATTCTTATAAATGTTGGATCATCATGTCCTAATGCATCAAGTTTTACGAGATCATCATGTATTACATGATAATCAAAATGTGTAGTTTTAACATCTGATTTTGTATCATTAGCTGGAAACTGTATAGGTGTAAAATCAAAAATTTCAAATTCTTTTGGAACTATCATCAAACCACCAGGATGTTGACCTGTAGTTCTTTTTACACCTGTTATCGCATTAGCTATTCTTTGCATTTCACAGTTTCTAAGAGTTTTTCCAGTTACTTCGGAGTATTTTTCTGAATATTTTCTTGCATATTCAAAAGCAGTTCTTTCAGCTACTGTTGATATAGTTCCTGCTTTAAAAACATGCCCCGTTCCAAACATTTCTTCAACGTATTTATGTGCTCTTGCTTGATATTCTCCAGAAAAATTCAAATCTATATCAGGGATTTTATCTCCTTCAAATCCCATAAAAGTTTCAAAAGGAATGTCCTGTCCATTTTTTTTCATCATAATATTACAATCTTCACATTTTTTATCTGGCAAATCATATCCAGAACCATATTTTCCATCTGTAAAAAAGATGCTTTTTTTACATTTTGGACAATAATAATGAGGCGGTAAAGGATTAACTTCTGTTATACCCATCATAGTTGCTACAAGAGAACTTCCAACAGAACCTCTTGAACCAACAAGATAACCATCATCATTAGATTTTTTTACTATTTTTTGAGCCATTAAATATAAAACAGAATAACCATGTTTGATTATGGAGTTTAATTCTCTTTCAAGTCTTTTCATAACTATTTCAGGCAATTTCTCGCCATACATTTCATAAGCTTTATTCATAGTCAATTCTCTAACTTGGTTTTCAGCATTTTCAATATTAGGAGGATTTAATTTTTTCTTTAAAGGTTGAATTTCTTCTATAGAATCTGCTATTAGATTGCTATTTTTTATAACTAATTCTTCGCATATTGATTTATTATTAAATATTTTAAAAGTTGCATCGAGCATTTCATCTGTTGTTCTAAAATATCTATTAGATTTATAATATCTCTTTTTATCTGCGACTTTTAAAGCAGTTCTAAACTTTCTTTCATGTTTTTCAAGATAATGAACATTACCAGTCATTACTGCTGGAATATCGAGTTCTCTTGCGACTTCATATATCATTTTATACATTTCAATGGCTCTTTCATCAGAGAATTCTTCTCTGATTTCAAGAGAATCTATTGGCATTATTTCAATATAATCAAAAAATTTTGCAGTTTCTAATAATTCATCTTTTGTTGCACCACGAATAAAAGCCTGACAAAGTTCACCATTTTCACAACCTGATCCTATCAATAATCCATCTCTTAGATTAGATAATTCACTTTTTAATATTCTTGGAATTCTATAAAAATATTTTACGTGTGAATTTGAGACAAGTTTATAAAGATTTTTAAGACCTGTTCTATTTTTTACCAAAACAGTCATATGCATAGGTCTTAAACTTTTATAATCTATAAATTTTCTTAGTTTATCGAAGTCAGATAAATATTTAACTCCTCTTGACATAGCCATTTCTATTAATTTTAAAAATACTAAAGCTGTTATATGAGCATCTTCATCAGCCCTATGATGATTAAAATTACCCAGATTAAGACCTTTTACAACTTTATCGAGAGAATAACCACTAAGATTCATCAAAGATTTCGAAAGTGATAAAGTATCTATATAAGTATTCTTATATTTTTTGTTTTGAACTTTTCCAACCCATTCTCTTAAAAATCTATAATCAAAATCAGCATTATGAGCTACCAAAATGGAATTACCTATGAATTTCAAGAATTTTGGTAATTCTTCTTTTATACTATTTTTATCTTTTAACATATCTTCATCTATTCCAGTTATTTTAGTTATTATTGGTGGAAGAGATTTTTCTGGTTTTATTAATGAATGAAATTTTTCAATAACTTCACCATTTTTTACTTTCACAGCTCCTATTTCAATTATTTCATTTACCGCTGGTTGAAGTCCAGTTGTTTCAAAATCAAAAACAACATATTCACATTTATCTATTAATTGATCTTCAGTGTTTATATTTATAATATTTATAAAATCATCTACGACATTAGCTTCTAATCCATAAATTGCTTTAATTTCCATTGAAGAAGCTGCATCATAAAATTGAGGTATACTTTGTATAGCACCATGATCAGTTATTGCTATAGCCTTATGACCAAATTTTTTTGCTTTTTTCACTAAATCTTTAACTTCTATTATCCCATCCATTTGAGAAAGCTTAGAATGAGAATGTAATTCTACTCTTTTACTTTCATTATTATCTTCAGAAGTTTTGAACTCTTCTTGAATTTTAACAAGATTAAAAGGTTTTACACAAAAATCTTTTATAAAAGTATCATAGAATATACTTCCTTCGATCAATAACATATCTCCAATATTTACTTTTGAATTTATTTCTGCTCCTAAAGAAGCAAAATGTTTTACTACTATAGAATCATTATTATCAGTAACATATAAAGAAACTATATTATTTTTATCATTAAATTCTTTATAAAAAACTTTCCCCTTTATTACCGCAATTCTTCCCTCTGTTGATTGAATGCTACTTATATCTGTATGAATTTTTTTAAAATTATTTCCAATTATTATGATATCATTTTTTTTATTAGAGATTTTATTGACTGTATTATTATAATAATTTGATGGTTCATTAAAGTAATAATCCATAGGTTTGGAATCTGGTTTTAATTTATCATCAAGTTCAAATTCATAATTTATATTATTACCTATGTATCTTGCGATAAAAGAATTTAAGGTTGATTTTTCTCTTTTTAATCTTGTCACAACATATTTTGAAAATGTTTTAAAAATTATTTTTTCTCCATCAAATATAGGAAGTAGTAGCATCAAATATTCATATAGATTATTACCAATTATCAATTTTTGCCAATTTTCTATAAAATATTCAACAGAATTATTACCCACGGGAGTAATCTTTACTTCTGATTTTAGCATACGTGTTAAATATTTTTTTAAATATATTTCAAAAGCTTCATTTTTATTATTTTCTATATATATTTCATAAATATCTTCTATACCATTATTAACTTTTTTGATTTCTCCTTTTATATCAAAAGGAATAAAACCTATATTATCTATAAAAAATTTATTTATATTATTTTGCAAAATTAACACCTCTAAAATTCCCATGACAAAAAGCTGCAGCTAAAGCATCAGCAGCGTCATCTGGAGTAGGAGTCTTTTTTAAATTTAAAAGTAATTTTAAAGTTCTTTGTATTTGACCTTTTTCAGCTCTTCCATAACCCGTTACAGCTTGTTTTATCTGAAATGGAGTGTATTCATAAATTGGTATGTTCTTCTCAACTAAAGAAACTAATATTACACCTCTTGCTTCTCCAACTTGAATAGCGGTTGTAACATTTCTAAAAAAGAATAATTCTTCAACTGAAGATTCATCAGGTTCATATTTATCTACTAATTCATAAATGGAATTTTGAATCTGATGAAGCCTTGAAGGCAAATCTAATTCTTTATCAGTATAAATAACTCCATAGTTAACAGTTTTAAATTTATTTCCTGTTTTATCTAATAATCCATAACCAATTCTTCCATAACCAGGATCAATTCCTAAAATTCGCATAAAAAATACACCTCTTGTAAAAACATTTATAATAAAGTCTAAATTTATTATACAGTATCAAAATTAATTTTATCATAAGTAACTTGAAAAAAATCTTACGTGTTATAATTAAAGTATAATTATTTTATCAATAGAGGGAGGAATAAAATTGAAACATTTTTTTCAAAAGAGAAGAAATAAAATATTAAATTATATGAAAGATAATTCTATTGCTGTAATATTTTGTGGGAATCCTATTCATAAAAGTGCAGATGAAAATTATAAATTTCATCCAAATTATAATTTTTATTATTTAACGGGTTTAGAAGAAGAAAAATTTATATTAGTTTTGACAAAATTAAATTATAAAACTCAAGAATATTTGTTTATAGAAAAAAATGATGAACAATTAGCAAGATGGATTGGCGAAAAGATGAGCCCCGATGAAACTCAAGAAATCTCAGGAATAGAAAAAATAATGTATTTAGAAAATTTTAATAGTTATATAGATGCATTATTAAATTCTAAGTATGAAAATATTTATTTTAATATTGAAAATTATAATCATGAAGATAAAAAAAATCCTGATATAACTTATGCGAACAAAATAAATAAAAGATATCCACATTTAAAAATACATAATTTATTTTATGAGATAAATGATTTAAGAACAGTTAAAGATGAATATGAAATAGATATGACTAAAAAAGCTATTGAAATAACCAAAAATGGAATTTATGAAATGATGAAAAATAGTAAACCAGATATGATGGAATATCAAATAGAAGCTTATTTTGATTTTATTTTAAAATCAAATGGAGTTACAGAATATGCCTTTCCTACCATTGCTGCATCAGGAAAAAATGGAGCTATTTTGCATTATTCATCTAATAATTCTAAAGCTTCTAATGGAGATCTTATTCTTTTTGATCTTGGAGCAAAATGGAATAATTATTCAGCTGATATATCAAGAACATTTCCAGTTAATGGTAGATTTACTCAAAGACAAAAGGATATTTATAATGTTATTTTAGATACTATGAAAGAAATCGAAAATAATGCTAAACCTGGTATTACATTGGGAAACCTTAATGAACTTTCAAAAAGACTTCTTGCAGATGGATGTAAAAAATTAGGATTAATAGAAGATGAAAAAGATCTTTCTAAATATTATTTTCATTCTATTGGACATTTTTTAGGACTTGATACTCATGATGTTGGACAAAGAGGAAAAGAATTTGAACCTGGTATGATAATTACTAATGAACCCGGACTTTATATTCCAGAAGAAAATATTGGAATAAGAATTGAAGATGATCTACTAATAACTGAAAATGGATGTGAAAATTTATCCAAAGAGATAATAAAAGAGATTGAAGATATAGAAAACTTCATGAAA
Source organism: Oceanotoga teriensis (assembly GCF_003148465.1). NCBI lineage: Bacteria > Thermotogati > Thermotogota > Thermotogae > Petrotogales > Petrotogaceae > Oceanotoga > Oceanotoga teriensis. Next base: position 78,053 of record NZ_QGGI01000001.1, on the reverse strand, counting down.
TAAATATATACCCCTTTTTTACATAAAACTATATATTGTTACATATCTAAAAAATAACATATTTTTAATACTATATGTTGATAAATCTGATATAATAACTTTGATTATTTTTTAAGGGGGTTGTTTGATGATAGAAAAATTAAAATCTTTGAATAAGAAAATATCAAGAAATGCTTATACAATATTAAAAGATAGATATTTTCTAAAAGATGGCGAAGGAAATTATTTGGAAGATTCTTGGGAACAAATAGCGAGGAGAATTTCAAGACATGTTTCATCTGCTGAAATTAATTATATTAAAGATGAAAAAGAGATAAAAAGAATAGAAGAAATATACTTTAATCTAATTAATTCAAGAGTTTTTTTACCAAACAGTCCAACTATATTTAACACTGGAAAAGCTATAGATAGAGAAGTTTTTCAAAAAAATTCAGAAGATATGACTTTACAGGATTATAAAAAAATATATGATTCAAGGTCAAAACATAATATGCTTTCAGCTTGTTTTGTTGTACCTATGGATGATTCTATGAATGGAATATTTGAATCTGTAAAACAATCTGCAATGATAATGAAATATGGTGGTGGAGTTGGTTATGATTTTTCTGTATTAAGACCTAAAGGTTCTTCAATTGCTGGAACTGGTGGAAAATCTTCTGGGCCTATAAGTTTTATGCATGTTTTTAATACATCGGCATCTACTATAGAACAAGGAGGAGCAAGAAGAGCTGCACAAATGGCTGTTTTGAAATATAATCATCCAGATGTTTTAGATTTTATAAAAGCAAAAAAAGATAATAATGGTAACTCTGTCTTAAATTATTTTAATATATCTGTAGATATAGATGATATTGAAGATTTTAAAAATTCTTTAGAAAATGACACTGAAATAAAATTGAAACATGATATTTCTGATAGAAAAGGAAACATAAAAGCTGAAGAACTTTTGAAGATAATATCTGAAAATGCTTGGAGATCAGGAGATCCAGGATTATTATTTCTTGGAAAACATAATCAATATTATGCAATGAGTGAACATACACCAGTAAGTGCTACCAATCCTTGTGGTGAAGAGCCATTGCCACCTTTTGGAAGTTGTAATTTAGGATCTATTGATATATCAAAATTAATCGATATTATTGATATAGGAAATCCTTTTTCAGATTCACAGAGATTATTTGAAGAAATAATATATTGGTGTACAAGATTTTTAGATGATGTAATAGATATAAATGTATATCCTTTGAAGGAAATAGATGAAATCTCCAAAGATCAAAGATTTATAGGATTAGGTATAATGGGAATGGCAGATACATTATATAAAAAAGAGATTTCTTATAGCAGTGAAGAAGGAAGAAAGTTTATGGCGAATGCAACAGCCGCATTAGCATATTTTTCTCATGTATCAAGTTCAAAATTAGCTAAAGAAAGAGGGAATTTTCCTTCTTTTGAGAAATCAAAATATAAAGATGGATTTATACCTATGCCATTACTTGAAGATGAATATGATGAATTTATAAAAGAATGGAATTCTAAAATAAGGGAACATTTTAAAAATGAAGCAAAACATTTTAAAAGAAATGTACAAACAAATACAATAGCTCCTACTGGCTCTATATCTAATATAGCAGATACTTCAAGTGGAATAGAACCTAATTTTATGCTTGCTTATATAAGATATATGACTGATAAAGAAGGTAAAAAAGTGCCTTTACCGTATATAAATAATATTTTAATTAATAAACTTAACTCTCATCTTACTGAAAATCTTGAAGCTAAGATAATAGATTCTGGAACTATTCAAAACATTGAAGAAATAGATGAAAATCTAAAAAAGGTTTTTGTTACTTCTATGGATATAAAACCAATAGATCATCTTTTAGCTCAACATGTAATTCAAAGTTATTTAGATGCTTCATGTTCAAAAACGATAAATATGCCTAATGAAATAACGGTTGAAGAAGTCTATGATATATATAAAAAATCTTTTGATTTAAATATTAAAGGAATTACAATATATAGAGATGGAAGTCTTCAGACTCAAGTTTTGACGGCAAATAAAGAAAAAAAAGATGATCAGAAAATAACATTTTTTGTATTAGATGAAAAACACAAATTAAGAGCAAGACCAAGAAAAGAAACTCTTAGAAGTGTAACAAGAAAATTTAAATTTGATGATTCAACTATTTATATAACAGTTTCTTTTGATGATAATGGAGAAGCGATAGAAGTATTTTTATCTGATGGAACTGAAACAACAGAAATAATAGGAAGATTGTCTTCAATAGCTCTTAGAGCTGGAGTATCCGCTGATGAAATAATTGAACAACTTAAGAAAGTCAAAGGCGGTTATTGTAAAAACTTAGCTGAAGAAGTAAAAAAAGCAATAGATGATTTTACTAATTTATGGAAAGAAGAAAACGGAGATTTTGAATTTATAAAAACAGGAATACCAAAATCTAAAGAAGATATAGAGAAATTTGTTCATGTTAATGGTCTGAAATATGAAAAAGGTGTTTATATAGATTCTGAAAAAAATACTTATTGTCCAAGTTGTTTATCTAAAAACTCTTTGATGATGGAGTCTGGATGCACCTCTTGTAAAACATGTGGATGGTCAAAATGCTCTTAAATAAAGTGGAGGTGTAAAATGAAAGATAAGTTTCATAAATTATTCTTAGACAGTGCATTGAATGATGGCTTTATACATAAAGATCATATTCATCCTGTTATAGTTGTATGGGCTAGTCTCAATGAAAATACTAAAGAGGATTTTATAAAATATGTCAATGATTTTGATAAAGAATATGCTGTTGAGTTAAAAGAATATATAGAAGATTTAAACTATATAGAAGATATAATACCTATATATTTCCCTTTTGAAGTAGAAAGCGAAGAACAATTAGAAGCATTTAATAATTTCTTAGAAAAAATAAAAGATGTAATAGATATAAAATCATATTCTATTCTTTCAGAAGTTAACATAACAGATGATGATGATATTGAAGAAGTGGATGATGAAGATTTGGTGTATTATCCTTCAATTTTTACTGAAAATGATAGTGGAGAATGCTATATGACGGTTGTTAATTATGAAAACTTAGAAGTTGTTGATGAATATTCTGGAGAGTTTGAAAAAAATGATCCATATATACAGGGTTTGAGATTTCCAATATTATAAAATAAAAACCTGATTTAGATGAATCTAAATCAGGTTTATTTTTTTATTCAGGATATTTTACGAAATTCATTAAATAATTTCTATGAGGCATAAAGGGATGATTAGCAATTACTCTAACATTGTAACCATAATTACCTCTTTCTTCTATTTCGAAAGTTCCTTCAAATTTATATAAATCTTTTTGAATTTCTTTTTTTAGTTTTAAATCAAAAGATTTAATAGAAACTACTTTTTCATCTTCTAATCTTGCTATTATAATTTCTGGAGTTATTGAATCTGGTCCTATTCCTGGTAAATATATTTCTGCATTGACATTTATTTCTTTACCAACTGCAATTTCTTCTGATAAATCAGTATCTACAACTGCTTTTATTTTTATAGAATTCCAATTTCTTTCTAAGATTTCTTTCCAATAAGTAAAATCTTTTACTATTTCAAAATCATTTGAATAGAAATTTTTTCCCTGAACAATTGCTGGCATATAAAGTTTTTGTGTATATTCTTTGAGCATTCTATGAGTGTTAAAGAACGATGAAACTGTTTTTATAGAATTTTTCATTACTTCAATCCAATCATGTGAATATCCTTTATCTGAAGTATTATAATATTTAGGGATAATTTCATTTTCCAGTTGATTATAAATAGATACACTATCAATCTTATCTTGAAGTTCAAGATCTTCATAATCCCTATTATCACCTATTGCCCAACCATTATTGCCATCAAAACCTTCAACCCACCAACCATCTAATACAGAAAAATTAATAGCTCCATTCATTCCAGCTTTTTCTCCAGATGTACCAGATGCTTCATGAGGTCTTCTTGGATTATTTAACCACATATCTACACCACTTACTAAATATCTTGCCATATTCATATCATAGTTTTCTAATATAATTATTTTATTTTTAAATTTAGGCATTCTTGAAATTTCATAGATTCTTTTGATCAACTCTTGACCTGGTTTATCTGCTGGATGAGCTTTACCGGCAAATATTAATTGTACAGGTTTTTCTTCATCGTTTAATATTTTTTCGAGTCTTTCTAAATCTTTGAATATTAAAGTAGCTCTTTTATATGTTGCAAATCTTCTTGCAAAACCTATAGTTAATATATTGTTATCACCTATTTTTTCTATTTCATTTAATTGCTCTACTGTTTCACCATGTCTTGCTCTTTGAAGTTTAATTCTATCATGTAAAAATCTTATTAAATCAGATTTTAATTTCTTATGTATAGTCCATATTTCTTCATCTGGAATGTCATCTACCTTACTCCAAATATCTGGATCATCTAATTTATTTCTCCAATCTGTACTGAGATATTTATCAAAAAGTTTTTGTAAATCATTAGATATCCATGTTTCTGAATGAACACCATTTGTAACATGAGTTATAGGTACTTCAACAGCTTCTAAACCTTCCCAAGCATGTTTCCATAAATTTCTTGATACTTTTCCATGAAGCTCAGAAACTCCATTAGACCTTCCTGCTAGTTTTAATGCAAGTATTGTCATAGAGAACATATGTGAACCATCTTCTCTAATTTCTAAACCAAGATTAAAGAATTCATCTCTTGAAGCACCGAGGTTCTCCCAATAATAGTTAAAGTATCTTTCTATCATATGTACAGGAAAAGCATCGTTACCAGCTGGTACAGGTGTATGAGTTGTAAAAATAGAATTAGATCTTACAGCTTCAACAGATTGCTTGAAATTTAATCCCTTTTCTGCAAATTCTCTAATTCTTTCAAGATTTAAAAATGCTGCATGTCCTTCATTCATATGCCAAACAGAAGGATTTACTCCAACTCTTCTTAAAGCTTTCACACCAGCTATTCCAAGAAGAATTTCTTGTTTGATTCTCATTTCATGGTCTCCACCATAAAGTCTATGTGTTAATAATCTATCTTCAGGATCATTTTGATCTATATCAGTATCTAATAAATACAGAGGAACTCTGCCTACATCTATTTTCCATAATTTTACATATACTTTTCTTCTCAATATATTCATTTCTATATATATATCTTCATTATTTTCATCTTTAGCGGGTTCAACAGGAAAATCCGAAAAATCATAATTAATATAATGACTTTCTTGATTTCCATTTGAATCAAGTTTTTGTATGAAATATCCTTCTTTATATAAGAAACCAACTGCAACAAAAGGTAAACCTAAATCTGAAGCAGTTTTTACATGATCACCGGCAAGAACTCCAAGTCCTCCAGAGTATATAGGAAATGATTCGTGTAGTCCATACTCAGCACAAAAATAAGCTATTTCGCCATCGTTATAATTTTTATGAGTAGAATTAAACCAAGTGTTCTTTTCCTGTAAATATGATTTAAAGCTACTAAAAACGTTATCATATCTTTCTAAAAAAGAATCATTTGAAACAACTTTATCAAGACTTTTTTGATTTACTTGTTTCAAAAATATAACAGGGTTATGATTTGTTTTTTCCCAAAGAACTTTATCAATATCTTCAAATAAAGTCTGACAATCATAATTCCATGTCCACCATAAATTTTTAGATATCTCTTTTAAACCTGATATTCTTTCAGGTAATTTAGCAACAGCTGTAACCTTATTTAAAAATTTCATTGGATATCCTCCCTCCAAAATGTGAAATTTTTTTCCAAGCGACTGATTAAATTATACCAGAAAAATTGTGAAAATCAAGTTAAAACGAAAATTTTTATTCTTTTTCGAAAATATACACTCCTTCTTCCATGTCAGTGTCTATATTTGCTAATTTTACTAATACTTCTTCTCTTGATTTTGATGTTGGAAGATTTTTACCTATATAATTTGCTCTAACTGGAAATTCTCTATGACCTCTATCAACTAAAACAAGAAGTTCAATAAATTCAGGTCTTCCTCTTTTAATTAATCCTTCCATTGCAGCTCTTATAGTTCTACCTGTGAATAATACATCATCTACAAGTATAACTTTTTTACCATTTAAATTATCTTCTATTTTACTTGTATCGTTTTCGGATTTTTTATTGTCATCTCTATAAGGAGTTACATCAAGTTCTCCAACTGGTACATCAAAAGATTCGATCAATTTCAAATTATCTTTTAATCTTTGAGCTATAAATACTCCTCTTGTTTTTATACCAATTAGGATAATATCTTCTACACCTTTATTTTTTTCAACAATTTCGTGCGATAATCTCATCAAAGTTCTTTTGATATCTTTTGAATCAAGTATTTTAGTTTTTAAGTTCATAAATAACTCCTTTCATATCATTTATACATTCATTATAGCATATTTATCATTATTTTTCATAAAAATTATATTTATTTTTAATAATAGAATGGTATAATTTGTTTCAACAATTAAATATTATAGCTTTGTATATTTATCGCCGGATAAGTATACAATAAAAAGCGTTAGAAACTCATATCATTAGGCCTTAGGATATGATTTTCTAACGTTTTTTATTGAAAGGAGAAGTTTATATGCAAGAAGTTTTAAAAAACAACTATATTAATAATTTTTTAAAACAAGTTATTTTTAATATTTTAAGTATGATTGGTATATCTTTATATGTTTTAGCTGATACTTTTTTTGTTGCAAATGGAATTGGAAATGAAGGTTTAGCAGCATTAAATATATCTATACCAATTTTTTCATTTTTAAATGGAATAGGACTTTTAATTGGAATGGGAGGGGCTATACAATATTCTATATATAAAGAAAATATAAAAAAAACAAATAGAATTTTTAATAATTCTCTAATTTTTTCTTTGTTAGCTAGTATAGTATTTACATTATTGGGAGTGTTTTTTTCAGAAGATCTTTCGATGATATTAGGCGCGAACGAAGTTATAAAAGATATGTCAAGTACATATATAAAAATTATTTTATCTTTTTCAAGTTTTTTTATTTTTAACAATGTTTTTATATGTTTTATTAGAAATGATAATAAACCAAAGTTAGCGATGTTCGCCATGCTATCTGGTAGCATTTTGAATATATTTTTGGATTATTATTTCATATTTATTTTAGATCTTGGAATAAGAGGAGCAGCTATAGCAACTGTATTTTCTCCTTTATTTAGCATACTTATTATATTTAAATATATATTAAAAAATTTTAAAATATTAAAGTTATATAATTTAGATTTCTCAATTTTCAGAAAAACTGTTCATCTTGGTATAACTTACTTTTTAAATGAATTCTCTTCTGGTATAATAATTATTCTATTTAATTTAATAATAATGAATTTAATGGGAAATATTGGGGTTGCAGCTTATGGAATAATTGCGAATGTTGCATTAGTTGTAATGGCTATATTTACAGGATTATCTCAAGGTATTCAACCTGTAATAAGTGAAAATTATGGAATGGATTTAAAAAATAATGTAAAAACTCTTTTAATAATAGCATTAGTGATAGCTTTAATTTTGGGAATTATTATATATGGATTTGTTTTTATTTATTCAAAAGAGATTGTAAATCTATTTAATAAAGATTCCAACTTTATGATGTTTGAAATAGCCAATACGGGTTTAAAAATATATTTTATAGGATTCTTATTTATGGGAATAAATTTTGTGATCGCATCATTTTTTTCATCTGTTAATATGTCTAAACCATCTTTTATTATATCTTTCTCAAGAGGTTTTTTATTTATAATACCTTTTTTATTAATACTATCATATTTTTATGGAATAAAAGGAGTTTGGGCTACAGTGCCTGCTGCAGAGTCAATAACATTTATTATATCTTATATTTTTATTATAAAACATAAAAAATCAAATATAAAAAAATATTAATGATAATTTTTTATATTATCATCTATAATTTTTACTTTTTCAGTTCTACCCATTAAACTATAATAATTTCTCCACTCATTTACGGATTGAAGAGGTATATTTATACCATTAATTTCAATATAATCTTTAATATCCTCTTGTTTTAATGGAAAATAGAAATTTTGATTATTATTGACTATTGTAAATCCGGCAATTATATCAATATCTAAACAATCTACTTTGAATTCAAGAAATTTTTTAGTCTTATATTTAATATTCGGGTTTTCTGGTTCAAGTTTTCCAAGTTTTAATAATATTTTTTTAGTTTTACTTATATCTTTTTCTGCAATTATAATATCGATGTCTTGAAAATCATCCAAAAATCCTTTTAAATATAGTAATAAAGAAGCACCTACTGCCCATGTAATATTGGCATTATTTAATTCTTTTCCAATTTTAGATAAAATTTTTAATTTTTTATTTATTTTCATATGTTTACCCCCATGACTTTTTATATTTATAGAGTATACATTATAAAAGATATTCTAATTGGCAATCATAAGGTTCTTTTTCAACATGTTCTTTACTATATTCTAAAGCTTCTTGGCATCCTAAAGATTTATAAAATGCTTGCGATTCTACCGCAGAATGTGCAGAAATATACATTTTTTTTGCTCCTTGAGATTTTGCCCATTCTACAGCAATTTGAAAGAGTTTTTTACCTATACCATGACCCCTCATATCTTCAGATACATGAATTGATGAAAGATCAGAGTATTCTTTGTTTTTACCAATAAATCCATTTTCTACAGAAACAAAACCTTTTAAAGAGTTCTCTAAAAAAGCTCCGTATACGATTCCCCCAGTATCTAATGTTTTTTTTAGGCATTTTATTAGTTCATTATAATTGTCTTCACTCCACTGATCTATAAATGAAATATCCTTAATAATCCATTCATCATTTATTTTTCTCCAGCATTTCGTGACTTTTTGATAACGTTTAAATTTGTCAAATAATTGTCTATTAATTTCATCAATTTGTAATTTTCTATAATCCATATTCTTTACCTCACATTAATTTTCATATACATTTTCTTATAGTATAACATTATTTTATTTTATTCCAAAAATTTTGGTCATTGTAAAAAAATAAAAATAATGATAGAATATACTTAACCCATTCATATATTAACCATATCATATAAAAATAGAGAGGTAAAATGATGAAAAGTTATATTAAAGTATCAGGTGCAAGAGAAAAAAATTTAAAAAATATAAATATTATGATACCAAAAAAAGAGATTACAGTTTTTACAGGTGTTTCAGGATCTGGAAAATCATCTTTAGTATTTGATACAATAGCTGCAGAGTCGCAAAGACAATTAAATGAAACTTACACAAGTTTTATTCGTAATCGCATGCCACATTATGGAACTCCAAATATTGATAAAATTGAAAATTTATCAGTAAGTTTTATTGTCAATCAAAAAAAATTAGGAAATAATGCTCGATCAACAGTTGGTACGATTACAGATATATATTCTTTATTACGCTTATTATTTTCTCGAATTGGAAAACCCTTTATTGGATATTCAGATGTTTTTTCTTTTAACAACCCCTTAGGAATGTGTGAATATTGTGAAGGTTTAGGAAAAATTCAAGTCATTGATATTGAAAAACTTTTAGATAAAAATAAATCCTTAAATGAAGGGGCTATCCGTTTTCCCACTTTTGAACCTGGTGGTTGGAGATTAACTCGTTATATTCATTCGGGATTTTTTGATAATAATAAAAAAATAAAAGATTATTCTGCAAAAGAATTAGAACTTTTACTTTATTCTGAAAAAATTAAAGTAAAAAATCCAAATCCTAAATGGCATAAAACTTCTTTATATGAAGGACTAATACCACGTATTGAGCGAAGTTTTTTAAAAAAAGAAGATGGAGAAAAGATTAGATATAAGAAAAAAATTGAACAATTTGTTATGACACAAGATTGTCCGCATTGTAATGGAACACGTTTGAATGATAAAGTCTTATCTTGTAAAATTAAAGGTAAAAACATATCAGATTGTTCAAATATGCAAATAAATGAACTTTTAAATTTTATTAAATCAATACATAATACTATATCTATTACAATTATTTCGGAACTTCTAAATAGAATTCAACATATGATATCTATAGGCTTAGATTATTTGAGTTTAAATAGAGAAACTTCAACTCTTTCAGGGGGTGAATCTCAAAGAATTAAGATGATTAGTCAACTTGGGAGTAGTTTGACAGATCTTACATATATTTTTGATGAACCAAGTATAGGTCTTCATCCTCATGATATAAAAAAAATTAATGAAATTATGAAATTATTACGGGATAAAGGAAATACTGTTTTAATTGTAGAACATGATCCAGATATGATAAAAATTGCAGATTATATTATTGATATGGGACCGAAGTCCGGAATTGATGGAGGAGAAATTGTATATCAAGGGAACTTTGAAGGACTAAAAACATCAGATACCCTTACAGGAAAATGTTTAGCCAATTTACCAAAAATAAAATCTTTTCCTAGAAGTACAAAAGGTTGGCTTTCCATTAAAAATGCAACAATGCATAATTTAAAAAATATTTCAATTGATATACCAAAAGGAGTAATGACTGTTGTAACTGGAGTTGCTGGGTCAGGAAAAAGTACGCTTGTTAATGGGATATTGTCGCAATTATATCCAGAAACTGTTTTTATTGATCAGAAAAGAATTCAAGCATCAAAACGTTCAAATATTGCAACTTTTACAGGAATTTTTGATATTATCAGAAAATTATTTGCAAAAAATAATAATGTAAATGCCTCTTTATTTAGTTTCAATTCCAAAGGAGCTTGTCCTAATTGTAAAGGATTAGGTGTTACTTATACTGATTTGGCATTCATGGATACGATGGTTACAGTGTGTGAAAAATGTCATGGAAATCGTTATACTGAAGAAGTACTTAATTATAATTTAAGAGGAAAAAATATCGCTGATATTCTTAAAATGACAATTAAAGAAGCATTAGAATTTTTCCAAGAAAAAGAAATCATAAATGTTTTAAAACGACTTTCAGATGTTGGTATTACTTATATTACTTTAGGACAACCATTAAGTACTCTTTCGGGAGGAGAATTACAAAGAATTAAAATTGCTTCTGAACTTGAAAATAAAGGTAATATTTATGTGTTGGACGAACCATCAACAGGTTTACATATGGCTGATATGAAAAAATTAATTGATGTAATGAATCATCTTGTAGATAAAGATTCAACTCTTATTGTTATAGAGCATAATTTAGATATTATTTGTCAAGCAGATTGGATTATTGATATAGGTCCATATGCAGGAGAAAATGGAGGTAAAATTATGTTTTCAGGAGTACCGAAAGATTTAATTAAATGTTCAGAATCTTTAACTGGAAAATATCTAAAAAAATATATTAATAAAGAATAGGAGGTTAATTTAATGTTTACAAAAGAATTAGAAGAAGGTTATATTCCTCTTCAATGCATGATTGTATCATATTCAAATCGTTTCAATGTTGAAGGTGTTTCAACAGCACAATACTATATACTTGATACATTAAACAAATATGGAACGAAAACAACTAAAGAACTCGCTCAAATAAGAGGCATTTCACAATCAGGTATTTCAAAATTAACAAAACGTTTGCTGGAAAAAGGATATATTATTCAAAAAAGGCAAATAAATGATCGTCGTTCTTATAATATAATAATTACTAAAGAAGGAAAATCTTTTTTAAATCGTGTTGACAATTTTGGACATGAAATTATGAATTTAATTGAAAAAGCGTTAACTAAAGAAGAAGTACATACTTTTTCAATCATGTGTAAAAAAATTACAGATTTGTACTCAGAAAAATAATATTTATTATGTCTTTTTATGAGGATGCTTTTCAAAAGCAACTGTCTTTTCTTTAAGACTTATTTTTTCAATATTTTAAAAATACTATAACAATTTTTTTATAATTCTTGTTTTGATTTTTTATAAAGTACTTTGTTCAATAGAAATGTAAGCCCATCATATTTTTTACCACGCACATTTCTTGAGTTTTCTTTTCTTGAACATTCTTCAAAACCAAGTTTTTTGGCAAGATTTATCATTCTGATATTTCCAGACCATGTCTGAGTATATATTTCTGATTCACCATGTTCCATAAGATAATCTATAAAAAGGCAAAGAGAATGAAATGCATAACCTTTTCCTCTGTATGATATATCAGGTATATCTATACCTATAGCACATTTAGTACCTTCAGATGAGTATAAAAATTCATTATCAATTCTATAAGAATTACACCATCCTATATATTTATTATTTTTATTACAGATCTGAAAAGATAAACGTTTTTTTGTATCTGACATAATTTTATATTTTTCCACCAATGCATACATTTTTTCTATATATTTATCGAGTTTCTTTTGCTTTTGTTCTTGTGTAATATTATCAAATTCCCAAGGAGCATCCCAAAGCTTCCATTCTGTATGTTTGGTTTCCCATGAAATACGTTTTTCTATATCGCTTTCTATAAAATCACGTAATATTACTTTACTATTACTAATTGATATCATATTATTTCACCTCTTATGTTTATTATAAATACAATATTCTAATATTATATTCCATGCAAATCAATTTTTTCCATTAATCTCCAAGATGCCTCATTTTCGGGTGATGCTTCTGCATAAATTCTACGTGTTCCATTTGCAAATTCATATTTTATTGCTTCCAGAGCTGCTTCACTACCATATCCAGTTTGATGATAATTTTTAAATTTTTTATCTACGCGTTGAATCATGTATTCACATAAATTATTTTTATTCTCCTATTTAAGGTTTTTTATTTTTGATAATAATCTTATTATATATTTTATCAGAATAAAATTTTTTAAATCAATTTTTAAATATAATATATCTCTTTTACTTAAATTAAATATACACTATTACATTACATAAAAGTTAATTCTCTAAATTTATAAAAACTTTATTGAAAAAAATATAATTTAGTATTATAATAAAAGTACGAAATCATACTTAGGAGGATTGTAATGAATAAAAAAAATTTTGATAAAATACATAAAATCAATTATTTATCTTCTGAAATGGATGCCTTATATCATAAATCTTCTTTAAAATTGGGTATTACAGATAGTGTTTCTATTGTTTTATATACTATTTATGATATGGGAGAAACTTGTCAACTCAGTGATATTTATAAGAAATCGGGAATTAGTAAACAAACTGTAAATTCGGCTATTAGAAATCTAGAGAATGATGATATTTTATATTTAAAAAAATATAAAGGTAGATCAAAAAAAATTATTCTTACAGAAAAAGGTAAAGAGCATATAAATAATACTGTAGTTAAGCTATACGAAGCAGAATTAAAATCTTTTGAATCATGGTCTTCAAAAGAAATTGATACATACATATTTTTGATGGAAAAATATGTAAAATGTTTTCGTGAACAAATTAATTTTTTATAAGGAGTGTTATATATGAACTTTAAATTATTAACTGTAGAACAAAAAGATTTGATAGAATACAAAAAAGACATGCAAGAAGCTTTTCAAAAAGCTGCAGAGTCTGAGTTTTATGATTTAGATGCAGAAATACTTCCTGAAGAAGATATAAATCATTCATTAAAAACTAAAGGATCAATTGCATATAAAGCAATTTTAGATGATAAAATGGTTGGTGGTGCAATTATTATAATTGATGAAAAGACACAACATAATCATCTTGATTTTCTCTATGTGAAATATGGAACGCAGAACTATGGCGTGGGACAGGCTATTTGGAAAGAAATTGAAAAAATTCACTCTAAAACAAAAATTTGGGAGACTGTTACTCCATATTTTGAAAAAAGAAATATTCATTTCTATGTAAATCGTTGTGGTTTTCATATTGTAGAATTCTATAATCCACAACACAAAGATTCTAATATACCCGAAGATATGATAGGTGGAGATTATTTTTTTCGTTTTGAAAAGAAAATGAAATAAATTTTTTTAAAAGAACAAAAATATTAAAAGGAGTTAAAAAAATGCTTGTTAATCTTACGGAAAGAATTTATTATATGCCAAATGATGATAGAACAGATAGACCTTTATTAGGATTAATCTATGGCGATAAATATAGCTTAGTTGTAGATGCTGGTAACTCTCCAAAGCATGCTAATGAATTTTTAAATGAAATTAGTAAATTAGATATTCCTCCATTAAAATATTTAGTATTAACTCATTGGCATTGGGATCATATATTTGGAATTGAAACTATGAATTTAATGACAATTTGTAATGATATTACTAAAGAAAATTTAAACAAAATGCAAAAACTAACATGGGATGATTTCAATTTAGACAAACGAGTAAATGATGGTGAAGAAATAGAGTTTTGTAGTGAAATGATAAAACTTGAAATGCCAAATCGAGATGATTTTAGAACTTCAAATGCAGATATTTCATTTAAAAAGAGTCTAGAAATTGATTTAGGTGGAATCAATTGTGTAATTGATCATGTTGGAGGTTGTCACTCTGAAGATTCTACCATTATTTATGTTCCAAATGAAAAAACAATATTTTTAGGTGATTGTACTTGTGAAGACATATATAATGGTGAATGGAGTTATAGCAGGGATAAGTTATTTCCAATGATAAATAAAATAAAAGAATATGATGCATTATATTATCTTACATCTCATTATCGTCCAGAAAGTAAAGAAGAATTTTTAAATTATCTTGATGATCTCATAAGAATAGGTAATTTTGTAGGAGATGAATATATAAAAAATGAAGTAGTTGAGAAATATACTCAATTTTATAATAAATCACCTAATGAAGAAGAACTTTATAACATTTGTAGTTTTATTAATGGTAATATTAAAAAAAGATCTTAATCTTTAAATATAAAATAATATTAAAAAAATTATACTAAATCTATATTTTTATAAAATTTGGTGTTAAAATATGCTGCAAAAGTTGCAAGTAAAACAAATATTCCAAGTTTAGTAATAAGAGCTGGAATAGGTATTTTAATACCAGCTATCTCCAATTCCTTCATTTTTTTTGAGATAAAATAAACATATAAATATCAAAGGACTTATTATTCCAATGTCTAATACATAAGTGATTTCTGTTGTATATACTTCTATAAGAGATAATGATTTTCCGTTTATAAGTGAAGATATTATATCTGGTAGCCATGCAACAAATAGGGAAACACCAGATAATATTAAAAATATACTTAATCCATTTGATGGAAGTATCCATTTTTGCATTTTTCTTAGATCATCCGAATTTATACTCTTTACTAAAATAATAAAAGTAATTATCATATATAGTTTTTTAGTTAGTCATTTAAATTTATTTTTGATAGTCTTTTATTTTCTCAGAATATTTATCAAGTAATTCTTTATGATAAACTTTTTCTTTTTTGGAATCTCTTATTTCTTTCCAAAGTATAGAGGCAACTTTCAATTTATTAGAGTATAAAAAGCTTTTTTCATCTTCACAAAAATCTTTTACAAATTGATTCCACTGGCACATTGAATTATCATACTTTGCATAATTTGATTTTCCATAATAAATATCTAACATATTTTGGATTGTAAAGTTCTTATCATTTTCATTTTTTACTTTTCTCCATGCAGTTGCCATATCAGCTGTAAATTTAAATGATATAACACCTGTGATTTTTGAAAAATAATGTCTAAATTTTGAATTAAAAGAAAAGTTACATTCTAACAGTGGAGTATTTATAGAGATATTATGAGTTTTTTTAATATATTTCTTTGAAACTTTTTTTTAATTAATTTTCCAGAGAAGTATTTTTTATTTTAATTATAATTACATTATATCTGAGACATACGACTTAATTGTTCCATCTGTTAAATTAGTTGTATTCTTTAACCATTGTTCAAATTCTTTTTTGTTCATAGTAAAACTCCTTCTGGCCCACAGTGTGTCTATATTTTATTCAATTCTCTTTTGATTCTGCTAATAATTTTAGTATCAATTTTAAAAGGTACCTACTATAGAACTGGTAACGCATTATATTAATACCGATCAGCATACATCTCTGTCTCAAAATCCTTTACTTCCTGCAACATACTATCAACAATATCTAAGAAATTACAAAGCTCTTGAAAGCAAGAAGCTACATTTTCTATATCAAATGTTTTTACTTCTGAAAAATAGGGTTCCATTTTTTTATTACAAGGATACCTAAATAAATCTGAACTTTGATCAAAATTATGAAGCGTCTCTATATACTGCTGTGTATTATCAATTGTTGTGTCATCATCTGGAGCATTAGAATACTTTTTAATCTCATCAACGATACTATTCCAAAGACCGAGGATACTGTGCTTTTTCTTTTTCATTATTTTCAAGGCTCTATCTCTTTCTATATGGCTATCTTCAATAATCAATCTTTTTAATCCAAGTTCAATTGCATTACGATACATATAACACATCGGCAGAAAAAGTGCATGCCTATTTTGTGATATAATAACATCTTCCAATAAATTTCCTACTTCCTCGTATGATGAATAATAAGGGTAAAATAAGCGTTCAGTATATTTATAGCCTACAACACTTTGCTGGTAATAATGACCGCCTTCAATAATTAATTTAGGGGAATAAACCTTATACTCCTGTTCTGTAAAAATCCCTAAATTGTACATATCCCACAGTATGTTATAAGCTTTATTCATATTTTCATGCGTTACTGACAAAGAAATATGAGTTTTTTTTTCAAACAATACTTTTAAGTTGTTATCAAATGGATACCTAAACATATCCGACGCTCTATCAATTCGAGAGATATCTGACAAGAAATCAAATAGCCATTTTGCATTATCATTATTCTCGGTTGTTAAATTCATTAACTCTAATAACTTCTCAAATGCTTGTCTAAGATCATGACGTATTTCTCCCACAATTTCTTTTTTATTAGTATCAGAGTCAACTATTCGAAATATATTCGCCTTAAGTAGTAATTCTAAACTTTGTCGGTACAAATAAATCATAGCAAAATACCACATATCTAGTTTTGCTATATCTTGTTTCGCAGCCGCATCTTCTAATAAGTAATGAATAACACATTCTGCTGCATTAAAAAAGTGTGTGGCATATTTGTTAAAATCACTAGCTAAATCACAGCTGTTTGATATTGAATAAATATGTTTAGAATTCTTATCTATATAATACAGTGACATATTAGGACGTATCCTTTTGAAATTAAAGTCCATATTACAACGCCCTTCCTCCCTGAAATAGTAATGTTTTAACCATGGAAATAATGAAATCAGATAATTTATTTTAACTCGATTACTTTCCAATTTTTAAATACATTTTCATTATTGCTATATGTTTTCTGTTGAATTGCAAGACAAAGTAAATGAGAAGGCCTACTTAATCCAACATATATAACCTTTTTGCTTTTTTCATGTATTGATTTTAAATTTTGAGCTTTTTTGTTATTAACTAACGGTAATACTCTTTTTATATCTGATGCACGACTCGTTTCTGTTTCTAAATATAACGTAGCCGTATGAGTTTCTCCTTTTACTTTATACACCGTATTGAATTCAACATTTATTTCATCATCACATTTTCTACTTTTCCAAATATTATTACTTTCGCTAATCTTACTATTTTGATTTGAATCATCTATAAAATCATTTAAAGTTTTAATATCTGAAGAGTCAAAAATCTTCGCTATTAAAGATAGCAAAAACTTTTTGACCTCATTAAAACTATAATTTTTCATATTACATAATTTTAAAATACTATTTTTGTAATCAATTTTATTGCAAGAAAGTAACTGTTCTTTAATAGTATTAACAGTGAAGCTTCGATTTGTTTTTTTTTCAACATACCCATAAATAAAACAAATCCGGCAAAACATCTTTCTAATTATAATATCTATATTATGTAAGTTACCTTTTTTTAGTTCAAATAGAAGTTGGTTAATATAGTCTTTCAAACATAAATTATTTGAATTTATATTATCTCTTTTATATTCATTCCAGTAACTACCTATCGTAATTCCTGAACCATTTTTTATCATTCCTATTGCTTTAAATACCCCTTTTGCAGTTAATTTATTTAGCTTGTTATTTTTTATTTCCTCATAAAAAACATCTATAACATCTTCTATTCTATCTTCACCATAAACTATCAAAGTGGGGGGGATTTTACAATTATTATTTAATGATACAATTGGAGTTTTATTAGTTCTAAGTGGAATCAATATATCTGCAATTTTTTGGTTATATCGATTGCTACCTGGTAAAGTCAAAGCCTTTTCTGAAATGTTCCAAGGTGTTTCATCTGCATGAAAACTATTATAAATAGCTTGATCTATATCACCTATTTTTTGTAGGATTGTAGTATCAAACAAAGTATTAATGACTTCAGATTGTAGCGAGTCACAATCTTGATATTCATCTACAAAAACATATCTGAACCGACTAGCCATTAGATTTTTCAATTCTTTTCCATATTCTTTAATTGCAGAGCTTGAAAGTGCATATGCATAATGCGTATCTAATAATTCCGTGATTTGATAATAATTCTTCTTTAATATCTATAAATTGTTTTGTGCTTGGTTTATCATTACCACTAATACACTTTTTAATTTTTTTAATTCTCAGCTTACCATCTTCCCCAATATACATATCTCGAATATAAGACTCTGGGCTATTATATTTGGAGCTAATTTCTACATTTTTCTTGATTAGATATTGTAATTTGCTATATTTTTTACTAGAGTTACATAGATTCCATAAGCGATCTGCATAATTAATATCATCGACAACTTGTATTGCGACATCTGTAATGTTAGTTAAGTACGGAAAAGCAACAAACTTGTCAATAAAACTTTGAATTGTGCCAACAAAATTAGGATAGGCTAAAATCTTATCCGCTGCAGTTCCAAGCCTTTTCTTAATTTCATTTACTGCTACATTTGTGTGCGAAAGAACACAAATACCTGCATTATTATCAAAAGGCATACTTTTACTAAGTAAATATAGTTTTGCCATAAGCAAAGTTGTTTTTCCGCTACCTGGACAGGCTAAAACTTCTTTACTTTCATTACAACGTAAAAACTCTTTTCCTTCTTCAGTAAAATGACATCCTTGTGGAAGTAGGATTTCTTCTATTTCAATAATATCACAATCATTAATTTCCATATCCACACCTCGTTGCATATTGAATCGCCTTTACAATATAAGCTAATTTTTCACTATTCAATATCTTTTCTTTCAGTTTAGATTTTTTCTCATCATCCACCTCTATTTGATATAAATCTAAGTCAAACATCGTTTCTTCTGTAACATCTTCTGAATCTTTTAAAATAGAATATTGAAGTATGCTAGCTAAACATTGCGCAGTTATAGCTTTAGAAATATTGTTATCAAGCAAAGTTTTCTGGTAGATCTCATATGCTGCTTCGTATTTATCTGTCTCGAGTTCTTCCCAAGTATCGAATTTGGATTTAACCGCTTTATCAACTTCTTGAATTTTCTTTTCTGTTAAAGCATACTTATCGCTATTTTGGATTTTTTGAGCAAAAAGTACTGCTTTATACAATTCTTTCTTAATTTTACTTAATGCTATTGTATATTCTAAGGTCCAATTTGGAGCAATAAATGCTTTGACACAACTAGAATTATAATATTTTTCTAATCTTTCGATTTCATTTTTAGTGTCATCTTCCTTTTTATTTAATTTACCATCTTTATCGTACTCAATTTTTACATCACAGTCTGTAATGATTGAAACTGGTATCCCAATATCAGAACCGTTACTTTGATTAAAAATATTTGAATACCTTAAGAATGCTGTACTTCCTACATTTACAATAGAAACACCATATTTGGATAAAGGTAAATCTATGATATCTGCTATAGCGGGTATCAATAGATTTTCTGCATCTCCCTCTACCATAATAACCCCCTGGGCAAAAAATAAATTAGCTTTTGAGGTATCTAAAAATCTTTGCAAAAACAGGTAATCACCTTTATCTAACTTCGTGCTGTCCGGTGCAAGTGAAAAAATTTTATCATCTTTACATAACAAAGCATTTTTTACATTTATTTTTGAAGCTAGAGCTGTACTGTGAGTTGATATTATAAATTGTACGCCTGAATCATTGTACTCTTTTTGGATATAATCTATTAATCGTAGTTGTGCTTGTGGATGTAGATGTGCTTCAATTTCTTCTATTAAAGCAAGCTTTAAACCATTATTTTCATCTCGATTTAGTAATAGTAATTCCGCAGCAATAAATAATAAGTTTTGTACACCTAATCCTGGCCGAGTTTCGGATGTATCTAATGAAAGACTTTCTAAAATAGATTTCAATCGCATGTTTGATGTTCGTAATCGAGTATCCTCTTTCGTGGATAAAGATAAAAACTCATTAAAATTACTTTCAATTTTTCCTAATACTTTTTTACCCTCATCAGTGTTAGTAAAATAATTCTCTATTTTTTCATTTGCTTCTTTAATGATTCCTACAAGCTCATGTTCTTCTTTTGAATTAAAAACACTGTGATTGTATAATATTTGCGATATTCTTGAGTTTCTACCAGATCTCATTTCATGCTCAGCGTCACGAAGTGGTTTTAAGTATGTACATTTAAGCAATTCCCTTGCTTTACCATCCATTCTATATCCATCTTCATTCATACCAGCTCTAAACTCTGTGAAAATTTTATTTTTTTCTTTCCAAGCATTGAATTGTACATTTAAAAAATATTTTACCTTACCATCACTATCTTTTTTTAATTGTAGCCATTCGATAAAATTTTTAGCTTCGTCATCTGTAAACTCCTCAAATATACACTCTATTTTAAATTCAGTAGCAATACTACCATCTTCATTAATATGAAAATCATCTTCTGTTATTCTATAGTACTCATTACTCTGAGTTTGAAGAATTATTTTTATGGCATCTATAATAGCGGTTTTGCCTGAATTGTTTTCACCGATTAGAGCATTTACTCCTTTATGAAAATTTATTTCTACCCCAGGAGCTTCTTGTTTTGCTGAAAATTTTCTAAAATTCCATAGGTTTAATTTTGTTAAAATCATAGTATTATTTCTCCTTTACATTATCTTGTATCTCTGCTGCCCAGATAAAGTCTTTTCAATCGGAACAACGCTTATATCATTACTTTTGATATAATTGAGAAATAAGGTGCCAAGGAGGAGACGGTCACTTCGTGATATTCTATTCCACTCATATCCTTTGAAAAGATCACGAACTAAGAATATTTCACTGGATTTAAGGTTAGTTAATTCTATTTTTGACATATCTAATAATTCATTTACTGTTGACAAAATGATACCTCCTAATCGAAATAATGATATAAATAACATTGTTATTACAATTGTATATCTTTTCTTAATATTTTGCAACAGCAAAACATCATATTAGACGCAATTTTACAGAATATTTAGAATTAAAATAGCAAAACCGCCAACAATAAAGTCCTCGCTGACAGCTCTTTTTTTGCTTTGTTTTCTATGAGTGTAAGCATCTGCTGTTGTAGTTTTTCTATCTGTTTGTCATATTTAATTGTAATACCTTAGGTGCTGTAGTTACCGATGAACTCTTATTACATTTTCTCATAGGACTATATTTGCTTTTCTCTTTTAATTCCCTGTTCTTTTTTCTTGTAACAGTTGCTTTATTTAGACTTGCAAGTCATGCTTTTTATGCCAATCTGTGTGCGGTGATAACAGTGTAGCTGTGAGCATTTACGGTAATCTCGCAATCATCCACGGCGATGTACCAATTCTTACCCTTTCGTGTGATATTGGCGTTTGCAGCTTTAATTATTCCTCTGCACCAGTCGACCACATCATCTGTGTCTAAACGAAGGTTTTTTCGGATACGTTCAGCCCCTAAATTCGTGGTATGCAGTTGATCCAAGTTTGAAAGCAGTAACTCAGAACTGCAACTATCATCAAATATGTTTTTTGTTTCTGTGTCTGGCTCTATTTTAGACAACGCCTCTGTAATTAATGCTTTTGAAATATACATTGCTTTTAATTGGTTTTTCAGAAGCGTATGTTGGGACTTGCATTCTGGGAACTTCTCCTGTGCTTTTTCACATTTGTGAATGATGGAGTTAATAGCACGTAGCGCCTCGGTTAATTCTTCAGTCGTGTACTTTTCCATAGTGTTTTACCTCATTGATTATCATAAATTTATTTTACATAGAACAGAAATCATGAAAGGATTTCAGTATGTTATTCCAAATAACTATACTGATAGCAGTAGTCGCCGTGATGTTTTTCGTAATTGGCGGTCTTTCTCTTTTAGCACATTATTACACCCTTAGCACCATCAAATCAAAAACGGTTGGTGACGGTCAGCATTGTACCCGCCCGTTTCGCCACAGAAAAAGAAATTAAAAGGACATACACCATGTCTATGAACCAGAAAAATGGCGACGTGTGCAGAATCTCCCGCCCTGATGACGGTGGCATTCACTGTCTCATGATCGACGCAGCCGGTGTAGGTAAAACTGCCAACTTTCTCTATCCCAATATTGAATATACGTGTGCCTACGGTATAAGTTTCCTCTGTACTGATACTAAGGCGATTTGTTCCGAAATTACTCAGGAGCATCACAAAGAATTATTATGGGTACAAAATATCTGTATTTATATTCTTTACTAAAATAATAAAAGTAATTATCATATATAGTTTTTTAGTTAGTCATTTAAATTTATTTTTGATAGTCTTTTATTTTCTCAGAATATTTATCAAGTAATTCTTTATGATAAACTTTTTCTTTTTTGGAATTTCTTATTTCTTTCCAAAGTATGGAGGCAACTTTCAATTTATTAGAGTATAAAAAGCTTTTTTCATCTTCACAAAAATCTTTTACAAATTGATTCCACTGGCACATTGAATTATCATACTTTGCATAATTTGATTTTCCATAATAAATATCTAACATATTTTGGATTGTAAAGTTCTTATCATTTTCATTTTTTACTTTTCTCCATGCAGTTGCCATATCAGCTGTAAATTTAAATGATATAACACCTGTGATTTTTGAAAAATAATGTCTAAATTTTGAATTAAAAGAAAAGTTACATTCTAATAGTGGAGTATTTATAGAGATATTATGAGTTTTTTTAATATATTTCTTTGAAACTTTTTTTT